>NZ_CALMPC010000073.1:0-44255 GCF_937872235.1 uncultured Thermomonas sp. | reverse complement strand
CAGCTGGTATTGGGGATGCTGGCAATCTTTGTGTATGTGGGCGTGGAAGTGTCCACGGTCAGTAATTTACCGGCGTATTTGCATGAAGGCCTGGGTATCGAAACCCAGCACTTGGCGCCGTATGTTTCGTTGTACTGGGCCAGCTTGATGATTGGCCGCTGGACTGGCGCAGCGGGGGCATTTGACGTTGGCCGCAGCACCAAATCGATGTTGCTGTTGCTGCTGCCGTTCCTTGCGTTTGGTGTGTATCTGGCGGTCAATGCCATCGCCCGGCACGATATTTCGCAGTTCTACGGCTATGCCGGCGTGATCGTGGTGATGATTGCCGCGACTTGGTTGAGCCGTGGCAACCCGGCGCGGATGCTGCTGTATTTCGCCGTGTGCGGCATTGTGGCGCTGCTGATCGGGATGTTCAGCAGCGGCATGACCAGCACCATTGCCTTTATCAGTGTGGGCCTGTTTTGCAGCACGATGTGGCCGTGCATTTTTGCATTGGCGATTACTGGCCTGGGCCGCAATACCAATCAGGGCAGCAGCCTGCTGATCATGATGATCATGGGCGGCGGCCTGGTGAGCTGGGCACAAGGCGCACTGGCCGATGTGGTGGGCGTGCACATGAGCTTCTGGGTGGGTGTGGTCTGCTTTGCTTATCTGGCGTTCTATGCACTGCGCGCATCCAGTTTGCTGCACAAACAAGGGATTGACCTCGACCAGCTGGCGGCACAAAACGGGCATTGAGTGGTATCGCCCTGCCTGCGCTCACAACAACGGCAGCCTGCGCTGCCGTTGTCGTCTCAAGGGGTACCGCGGTCAGTACTGCGGCTTGAGCTCAAATTCCTTTGGCGGCTCTGCGCCCAGCAGATTTTTCACGAAATAATCCCAGCGCCGACGCATCACGTAATAGCTATCCGCACCGTAGCCGTGACGCGCCTTGGGCAACAGCAACAGGTCGAAATCCTTGTTGGCCTTGATCAATGCATCCACCACCAATAGCGTGGTTTGCGGGGGCACGTTGTCATCCATCAGGCCGTGCAGCAGGAACAATTTGCCTTTCAGGTTTTTCGCGATCGAGGCGTTGTCTTGCCCGCTGTAATTGGTCTTGCCGTCGCCTTTGTCTTCCAGCAAACCGTGGTAGCGCTCACCCCAATCGTCTTCATAACTCAGATTGTCGTGATTACCCGATTCGGCAATCCCCACTTTGTACACATCGGGATAGGTGAACATCGCCGTCGCGGTGGCATTGCCGCCACCGGAATGCCCCCAGATGCCAGCGCGACTGGTGTCCACCCACGGGTAACGCTCGCCCAATTGCTTCAGCGCGGCCACTTGGTCGGGCAGGGTGTTGTCGATCATGTTGCCGTAATAGGCATCCTGGAACGCCTTGCTGCGCAGGGGCGTGCCCATGCCATCCACCGCAATCACGATGAAGCCCAGCTCGGCCAATGCCTGGTGGTCACCGTGGGCCGGCACGAAGCTGCGCGAACGAATCGAACCCACCTGCGGACCTGGATAGATGTAGGTGATGATCGGATACTTCTTTTTGGCATCGAAATGCGAGGGCTTGAACAGTTGCCCATAGATGTCGGTTTTGCCGTCGCGAGCTTTTACCGTGAACGATTCCGGTGCCACCCAGCCGGCGGCTTTCAAACGAGTGAGATCGGCATGCGCCAATTCTTTCACTTGCTTGCCATTGCCATCGCGCACAACGGCTATCGGCGCCGTGTCGATCTTCGAATACACATCGACAAAATACTTGCCATCTTCCGAAGGCGTGATGCTGTGATTGGCATCCTCAGGCGTCAGCAACTGCACTGCACCGGCATCCAATCCGACCTTGTAGTAATGCACGAAGTACGGGTCACCCGGCTCGCGACCCACGCCACTGAACCACAACGTGCGTGAGGCTTGATCCAGATAGCCGATTTTGGTGGCATTCCAATCCCCGCTGGTGAGCTGGCGCTTTTCTTTGCCCGTGCTCAAGTCATGCAAGTACAGATGGCCCCAATTGCTTTTTTGCGAGAACCACAAAAATTCGTTGCTCTCGGGCAAGTACCGCCATGCCACGCTGCCCAAGGCCGGCGCGCTCTGGTACTGGGTGGCCACGGTTTCGGTATACACGTCGCGTACCTTGCCGCTGGCAGCATCGGCCACCCGCAAGGTGGCGGATTTATGGCCACGATCGGTGCTGATGAAGGCCAGCGTCTTGCCATCCTTGGCCCACTGCACATCGTCCCAACCGCCATCACACACCACGTCATCGGCGCAGGTGGAGCGGTGCTGATCGGCCGGCATTTGCAGACGGATGACCTTGGGCGCAGCACCGGACACATCGATGATGACGCGCTCGATCATGGTCACGTCCTTGTCGCCCACGAACGGGTATTTCCACTGCTCCACCTTCGGCGCACCCACATTGGTGCCGACCAAGGTCATGCTGCTGGTCTTGCGCTGGTCTTGCTGGAAGGTGGCAATCTTGTTGCCGTCCGGCGACCACACCAACACGGCGTCATCCGAATGCTGCCAACCGGCATTACTGGTGGCATAGCCGTAATCGGGCTGGGCATCGAAGGTGAGCTGGGTTTCCTTGCCGCTGGACAGCTCGCGCAACCACAAATTGCCGGCACGAATAAATGCCGCACGCTTGCCATCCGGCGAGGCGGTGCCGGGTTCATCGCCAGACTTGGCGACCACCAGCGGACTGCAGCCGGCCACGTCACAGCGATACGCCTCGCCACCCATGACGCTGGTCACCCGCAGCGAGCCATCGGCATTGCGGCGAAAACTCAATGGCGGCAATTTGTCGGCCTGTGCCGGCCGCCCCTTGCCGCCAGCGGCCAAATTCATGGCATCGGCCAAGGCCTGCGCCTTGAACGCCGGCACCAACTTGCCAGTGGCAGGATCAAACCGCAGCGTCTGTGCCTTGCCCGCATTGCTCTCGCGATAGACCACGCTGCCATCGTCCAACCATGCCGGCGCACTCACCAGATGATCCACCAGCGGGCCGGTGCGGTCGCCCAACATGCCAGCGGCGCGCACGTAATCTGCGCGTGTGACCTGCTGCATCTGCGCCTGTGCTTGCCCGGTTGCGGCGCCGCTCACCAGCAATGCGCCCAGTAGAATTTGCTTCGCATCCATCCCGATCCTCGTCGTGGTTCGCCCCTCGGCATCTTCCGATGCTAGCGCGCTCGCCGGCAGCGTGCCCCTGCCAATCGTCGGGGGCAGTGGGGCGGCGCGCTATCATGCCCCCGATGGCTGCACTTCCCGAGTCCCCCCCGCACACTGCCTGCCGGTTGCATATCGACTACCGCGATGTGCCGGCGGCAACCGCCTTGACCACGCCCGGCACGCTGGCTGTGTTTGGTTTTGGTGCGAACGCGCCCGCCGCGCCGACCGACCCGCGCTATTTGCAGGTCGCGCTGCCCGCCTTGGGCCGCGCTCCGCTGGAGTGCTGGCAAGTGGATGCTGACGTTAGCCACGGCCACGCTGGCGACATTGCTTGGGCACAGGGTGGCGGCCTGCAATTTGGTGCGTTGGAAATCGCCGATGACGGCGATGTTGAAGCCGCCGCCGCGCACGCCTATACGCGCCTGCGCCACTGGCTTGCCAGTAGCGCCTACGCACACCCGCTGCGGATCTGGAACTATCTGGATGCGATTACCGAGGGCGATGGTGATGCCGAGCGCTATCGCCGGTTCTGCGTGGGCCGCGCACGCGGGATTGGCCGCGAGCTGGCACCCGGCGAGTTGCCTGCCGCCACCGCCATTGGCCATCCACAGCGCACCGGCCGCATGCAACTGTATTGGCTGGCTGCGCAACAGGCCGGCACCCCGCTGGAAAACCCGCGCCAAGTGCAGGCTTGGCGCTACCCGCGGCAGTACGGCCCGCAACCACCAGGATTTGCGCGTGCTCTGCTACCGCCGTCACTCCGCATGCCACTACTGCTGTCTGGCACCGCTGCGGTAGTCGGGCACGCTTCGCAGCATCACGACTCGCTAGATGCGCAGCTGGGTGAGATTCTGGCCAACCTGCACAGCCTGATCGACACCGCCCGCCACAGCCGCCTTGCACTACCACCGAGCCTGGGCTCCGGCACCCGCATCAAGGTGTATGTGCGTGATGCCAAGTCACTGGCACAGGTGGACGCCGTGCTGGCTGCACGGCTACCCACGGTGCCGCGCATCGTGCTGCATGGGCATGTGTGCCGACACGAACTGTTGGTCGAGATCGACGGCAGTCACGAATAACACTGCGTATTCAGCAAAATGCTGCATGGCACCAAACTGCCGCTGTGACGGTCATCAAGCTTTGCTTGCTTGAGCTTTGCTGCGAAGACGGGCACACTCGCCCGGTCAGGGGGAATTTCTGACATACGCAGATTCCGTCGAGATCCGGCCAAACTGGCTTTCGATTCCATGCTCACGTCAAGGACGTTAAATTCAGATGAAAACAAAATACCTGCTCCTCGCGGCAGGGCTCGCAATTGCCGGCACCGCGCTTGCGGGCGACCCGGCTCCGCAAGCCACCGCCACCGGTCCCACCCTCAAGGTAGGCATCGACAAAACCACCGGCAAGCTGCGCCCGCTGACCGCAGAAGAAAGTTCGGCACTGGATGCCAAAGCTGCGCAACAGAGCGGTGACAATATCTCACTACGCGCAAATCGCGGTGCCTTGTCGTCGCGTGCGCAGCGTTTGTTCAGCCTGCCGGCAAACCAAAAGCAGGCCGAGGCGACCGAACGTACAATCAACGGCGTCACTGTGATCAAGCCGACCGCAGACACCATGAGCGAGCTGACTGTGCAGAAAAACGCCGATGGCAGTCTGTCCTTCAACGAGAACGGCGAACCCATCGCAGCCAAGACCCCGGAGGCCGGCAATGAATAAGACGCTGCTTGCGCTTGCCACCTCGGCACTGCTGGCCGCAGGGTCTGCCACTGCCGCAGACCTCCAGCTGTTGAACCTCGACAACCCTGGCGTGGGCCTGAACGACACCACCCCAGCGGCCCCGGTTGGCGGTAACCCCGGAACCACCAAAGGCGCTCAAGCCACCTTTGTGTACGAATTCGCCATGAAAATGTGGGGTTCGGTGCTGGAGAGCAAGGTACCAGTCAAGGTCTACGCCTCGTTTGCACCACTGACCTGCACCTCGACCTCGGGCGTACTGGGTTCGGCCGGTACCAACTGGCTGATTCGCCTGACTGACGGTGTTCGCGTCCGTTATTACGGATCTGCCTTGGCGGACTCTCTGCTCGGTTACGACATCGTTCCCGATCCGGACGATCCGGGTGACATCGCTTCGCGCTTCAATGGCAATCTGGGCAATCCCGGGTGCCTGGATGGCTCGGGTTGGTATTTCGGCATCGATGGCAATACCCCGGCCGGCAAGATCAACTTCTTGAACGTGGTCATGCATGAAATTGGCCATGGCCTTGGCGCCCAGGGCTTCATCAACAAGAGCACCGGTGCGCTTTACAACGGTTATTCCGACGCTTACACCAAGTATGCCTACGATAACGAGCTGAACAAGAGCTTCGAAGACGCCAGCATGACCAATGCCATGCGTGCAGCGGCCATGCGTACCCCCGGTCGCACCGTGTGGACGGGCCCGAAAGTGAATGCCGCCGCCAATGTCATTTTGGATGGCAACTTCCATGAAAGCGTGTTGCGCGTCACCGCGCCGGCACCCTTGACTGGCAACTATGGTTTCTACGGTGCGGCTTTCGGTGCGCCGGCCTCCGCTGCCAACTTCAATGGCCAATGGGTCGTCGCACTTGACGCTGCCAATGGTGCCGGCCCCCTCACCACCGACGGTTGCTCAGCCATCACCAATGGTGCTGCCGTGACTGGCAAGATCGCCATCATTGACCGTGGCACCTGCGGCTTTGCGGTGAAGGTGAAAAATGCACAGAATGCCGGTGCAATTGGTGTTGTGATTGCAAACTCCAGCACGGGGACTTGGGGCTCGATGGGGGGTGCTGATCCCACCATCACCATCCCCTCGATCATCGTGCAGTATGCCGATGGCGCAAACTTCAAGACCAATGCCCCGATCACCGGCGGCATGGTCGACCTGCCGGCCACCAAGGCCGGCATGGATAGCGCCGGGCGTACCCGTCTGTACTCGCCATGGATCGTGGCCACCGGTTCCACGTTCTCGCACTTTGACACCACCTTGCACCCCGATGCACTGATGGAGCCGTTTGACTCCCCCACCGTGCAGGCGCAATACAACGTCGATCTGACCCCCGCGCTGTTTGCGGATATCGGTTGGAAACTGCATCAAGGTGGCGCGACCTTTGCCAATTGCGATACCGGCACCGCTGCCAGTGATGCTTACGGCATCGTGATCGGCTCCAACATGGCTGCCACCAGTGAGCTGTGCAAGGACACCAACGCCTTGCGCAACAACTATGTGTCTTGCATGTACAAGTATCGTGATGGACTGTTGGCCGATGGCTTGATCACGCAACAGCAGGCATTGAAGTTGAATACCTGCATCAAGCGCCAGTCCGACCAGTATCGCCGCTGATACTTGCGGAAGTGACAATCTCGAACCGGCACCTTCGGGTGCCGGTTTTTTTGTGCGCAGGCACGGCCGCACGCTTGTCTGACCGGGATCACGCTGCGAATTTCACTCGGGCGTAAAATACCGGCATGAACAATCACTTCCCGGTGCGCCCACGGCGCATGCGTCATGACGATTTTTCGCGCCGCATGATGCGCGAAACCACGTTCACCACCAATGACCTGATCTACCCGGTCTTCGTCCACGAGGAACAAGGCCGCGCACCGGTGCCGTCGATGCCGGGGGTGGAACGGCTGTCCATCGACGAGCTGCTGCGCGTGGGCGAGCAAGCATCGGAATTGGGTGTGCCCGTACTCGACCTGTTCGGTGTGCCGGATCCCGCCGCCAAGACCGCCGACGGCCGCATCGCCTGGGACGAGGACGGCATCATTCCGCGCGCCGTCCGCGCACTGAAATCGCGCTTTCCCGAACTCGGTGTGATGAGCGACCAGGCGCTGGATCCGTACACCACGCATGGGCAAGATGGGTTGATCGACGACACCGGTTACATCCTCAATGACGAAACCATCGAAGCGCTGATCAAGCAGTCGCTGGCACATGCCGCCGCCGGGGTGGACGTGCTTTCGCCCAGCGACATGATGGATGGCCGCATCGGTGCGATCCGCAACGCACTGGAAGCCCATGGCTTCATCCACACCCGGATCATGGCCTACAGCGCCAAGTACGCCAGCGC
This sequence comes from uncultured Thermomonas sp., assembly GCF_937872235.1. Lineage (NCBI taxonomy): Bacteria > Pseudomonadati > Pseudomonadota > Gammaproteobacteria > Lysobacterales > Lysobacteraceae > Thermomonas > uncultured Thermomonas sp. The sequence continues at coordinate 36,999 of NZ_CALMPC010000073.1, read as the reverse complement.
ATTCTACGGCCCGTTCCGCAGCGCGGTGGGCAGCGCCGGCAATCTGGGCAAGGGCAACAAATACACCTATCAGATGGATCCGGCCAATAGCGATGAAGCACTGCACGAGGTCGCGCTGGATCTGGCCGAAGGCGCCGACATGGTGATGGTCAAACCCGGCCTGCCGTATCTGGACGTGCTGTATCGGGTCAAGCAGCAGTTCAAGCGGCCCACCTATGCGTATCAGGTCAGCGGCGAATACGCGATGATCAAGGCCGCCGCCAGCAACGGCTGGATCGACGAAAAGCTGGTGGCGATGGAAGCACTGACCGCGTTCAAGCGCGCCGGTGCCGATGGCGTGCTGACCTATTTCGCGCTGGATGCGGCAAGATGGTTGCGTGAGTCAAATTATTGATGCCTACCACGACGACGCCTACCGCCGGGTGATCGCTACGCGGCTCAAATGCCGCTACGCGATTCACCCGACGCTCTCGTCGTCTCCTGATTGCGAGGTTCGGCCATGAGCAAGCATTACGCGGTATTTGGCTCCCCCATCACCCATTCGCAATCCCCGCGCATCCATGCCGCGTTTGCCAAGCAAACCGGCATCGGCATGGACTACGTGGCGATTGAAGCCAATCACGATGACTTCCGCGCCAAGCTCGATGCCAGTGGCGTGGTCGGCGCCAATATCACCCTGCCGCTGAAGGAAGACGCCTTTGCGCTATGTGCCGGCAACGTCAGCGCACGTGCACTACGCGCCGGTGCGGTCAACACCGTGCTGCGTGACGGCGCGCAATGGCGCGGCGACAATACCGACGGCTTGGGGCTGGTGCGTGACCTCACCGAACGCCACGGCCTAGACTTGCGTGGTCGCCGCACCTTGTTGCTGGGGGCGGGCGGTGCCGCACGCGGGGTGGCCCCGGCGCTGCTGGATGCCGGCATCCATTCGCTGTATGTCATCAACCGCAACTCCGCACGCGCCGATGCCCTGGTGGATGCAATGGGTGAACCGGGTCGCACCCATGCACGCGCATGGGACACACTGCCCGCATTGGGCGAATTTGATCTGCTGATCAATGCCACCTCGGCCAGCCGTGGCGGCCAACTCCCCAGCTTGGCGATGGCCTTGGTTGCCCCGCGCAGCGTGGCCGTGGACTTGAGCTATGGCGAAGCCGCCGTGCCGTTTCTGGCCTGGGCCCGCGCCGCAGGCTGCGCGCAAACGGTGGATGGGTTGGGCATGCTGGTGGAACAGGCCGCCGAAAGCTTTCTGCTCTGGCACGGCGTGCGCCCGGACACCGGGGCCGTGTTTGCCGAACTCAGCGGCCGCGCCGATGCCTTGCTGACGGCGGACTGAGCAACCCGCATTGCAGGTTGCTCAATTCCGAGAGTTCTTCAGAGCACCCGGCCCAACACGCTGCGATCCGTCAGCTGAAATACCGAACCGCCCGCCACTTGCTCGCTGCCGGTCAGGTCCGAGACGCCGACCAGTTGCTGCCCCGCCTTGCCCACCAGCCACGGCACCGGCAGATTGGGACCACGGAATTCTTGTCGCCACACGGCGGTGTTGTCATCACCCTGTTTGCCAGGGCTATCCATTCTGAATTCAACCGGCACACACACCGTAAGGTCATCCGCCGTCAACAGCTCCGGATGCGCGGCATCCACATGCCAAGACCAACTCCGTGCGGCACGAATGGATTCTTTCTCCAACAAGCCACGCGCCTTGTCCAATACGGCGCTAGCGCCTTTGATATCGAACAGGCTGGATTGCGATGCCACCACATCCGCCACCGTGCCATCGGGGTTCAGGCGCAGATGCAGCAAGACCGCCCCACTCACCCCGGCGCGCATCAGGCCCACGGGATAACGCGGTGGTTGCAACATTCGCCTGGAATCGAACACCACCGGTTGCGATGGCGGCGCATCACCTACCGTAATGGCTTCCCCGCCTTCGCGGATTGCACGGGCTGCGGCCGCCTTGGCCTCATAGTCTTCTTTGCTGATCGGCGTAAACACCACATTGTCGAGCCGAACTTCATAGCCCTGCGGGATTTGGGTAGCCGCCAAGGTGATACGCATCGGGGTTTTCGCATTGACCGGCTTGCCGCCTTGCCGTACCGGCGTCAACTGCCAGCGCGGAATCGATTTATCCAGCATCACTTGCAGTGCCGGGTCAAGCTTGCTGCGGATTTTGTAGCTCAACACCTGGCCTTCGGTGCCGATGGTGAGTTCGCCATTCACCCGCATCGTCAACACACTTTCACCCACCACCGGCGTCACGGCGACCGCAGGCGCGGCCTGCATGCTAGCGATTGCCAGTAGCCCCCCAAGTAGAACTCGTTTCATTTTGTTGCTCCCCATTGCAGTGTGGTGTTGGCCAATTCCTTTGTAGAAAGCGTGGCATACCCCATCCGGCGCGGCCAACGCCAGCCACCTACCGCGCTACAACAGCCCCTCGCGCTTGATCGCCAGATAGCGTTCCACCAGCGCGCCGGGCAATTGCGCGCAGGTGACATCCAGCACGCTGACACGTTGTGCACGCAGCAGGTCGTGGGCAGCGGAGCGTTGTTGCAGGTAGCGGGCGGTGGCGGCGGCGCGCAGCGCATCGTGCAGGCTGTGGACATCGGTCTCCAGCACCGCGTCCAGCGCTTCTTCGCGCAGGCTGGCCACCACCACATGATGCCGCTGTTGCAGCATGCGCACCGCGGCAAGCAAGTCGTCGATGTCCTCATCGCGCAGATTGGTCACCAACATCACCAAGCTGCGCCGGCGCTGACGCAGCGACAGCTCGGTGGCGGCGGCCAGATAATCGGTCGCCACTGGCTGCGGTTGCAGGTCATAGCTGGCGCGCAGCAGCACATCAATCGCACCACCACCCCGTTGCGGTGCAACCCAGCGCTGCGCGCCGCCGCTGGCCAGCAAGCCCACCGCATCGCCTTCGCGCAGGGCCAGGTACGACACCACCAGTGCGGCATCCAGCACATGATCGAAATGGGTCAGCGCACCATCCCGCGCCAACATGCGGCGACCGGTGTCGATCAACATCACCAGTTGCTGGTTGCGCTCGTCCTGATATTCCCGCGAGATCAAGCGGCGCATGCGGGCAGTGGCTTTCCAATCAATTTGCCGCAGGCTGTCGCCCACCCGGTAGTCGCGCATTTGATGGAAGTCGGTGCCTTCGCCGCGGCGGCGACGGATATGCGCACCCACCGTGCGCGACGCCTGCTCGGAACCCAGCATCGCCAGCTTGGCCAGCGGCGCGAAATTGGGAAACACCCGCACGGTCTGCCTGGCTGCCACGCTGTGGCTGCGTCGCCATAACCGCCATGGCGAATGCACGCGCAATTGCACGCCGGCAAACACCGCATCACCGCGTGCGGTGGGTCGCAGTGCATAGTGCAATCGTGTTGTGCTTTCTGCTGCAAGTTGCAGCGTGCGCGGCAATCCCTCGATCGCCCACGCCTCTGGATGCAGATCATGCACATCCACGCGCAGCGTGCGTGGGCCATTGTCCAGCGCCAGTGTCACCGTGCGCTGCACGCCAACCGGCAAGGCATCGGGCACATCGCGTGCCACGTCCGGCGCGGCCAGGCGGCGCACGCGCCAGGCATCCACCAGCGACACCAGCACCAGTGCAGCGCCCATCGTCCACCAGGTATCTGCCGGCAACAGACCAACACTGCAAGCAACGCCCAGCAGCGCCCAGCCGATGCACAACAGCGGTAGCAGCAGGGTTGGCCTCACTGGCGCGGCGCATCCACCTTGGCCAGCAACGCATGCAACACGGCATCGGCTGATTGGCCTTCAATGTGCAGCTCCGGTGCCAATGCGATGCGGTGGCGCAGGGCTGGTTTGGCAATCGTGCGCACATCATCTGGCGTGACAAAATCACGCCCATTCAGCAGCGCCTGTGCACGTGCTGCGCGCACCAAGGCAATGCTGCCGCGAGGACCGGCACCGAAGGCAATCCCCGGCCAGTTGCGGGTGGCAGCCGCAATGCGCACGGCGTAGTCCAACACGGCCGCATCCACCCGTACCGTGGCGGTGGCCTGTTGCAACGCCAGCACGTCATCACCGTGCAGCACTTGCGCGATCTGGCTCAAATCAAACTCCGCGGCCATCTTGCCGTCACTGACGGCGGCCACCATGCGCTTTTCATCTTCCAACTTCGGATAGCCAATCAGCACCTTCAGCAAGAAGCGGTCCAACTGTGCTTCCGGCAGCGGGTAGGTGCCTTCCAGTTCCAACGGGTTTTGCGTGGCTAGGCACATGAACGGCGGCGGCAGCGGGAAGCTGTGGCCTTCAATCGTCACCTGCTGTTCCTGCATCGCCTCCAACAACGCCGACTGCGTTTTGGCCGGCGCACGGTTGATTTCATCGGCCAGCAACAGATTGGTGAACACCGGCCCCTTGCGTACCTCGAAGCGTTCCAATTTGGGATCGAACACGGCGTGGCCACTGATATCGCTGGGCATCAGATCCGGCGTGAACTGCACCCGCGCATGGCTGCATCCCAGCGCCTGTGACAGCGCCCGCACCAACAAGGTTTTGCCAAGACCGGGCACGCCTTCCAGCAGCACATGACCACCGGCCAGCAGCGCCACCATCACCAAATCCAACACATCATCCTGGCCGATGAAGGCCTTGGCCACTTGTTCGCGGATGGTATTGGCGCGCTCGGCCATGGGATTGCTGGCGGAGGGGGTGGCCGGCAGCAGCGGCGGGGGCATAGTGGTGGTCATAGACGTTTCCTCAAGGCGATCAGACGGGCAATGCGTTGCCGGAATTCGTGTGGGGTGGCAGGCGGGCGGGTATCGAGCACGGCACGCAACGTATCCGGATGCAAGCCCAGCCGCTGCGCCAGCAGACGCGCCTGGGTGTCGCCTTGTTGCGCGGCAATCAACGGGTCGACCCGGCGCAAACGCGCCAACACCGTCTCGCGCAGCGCACGATGCAGCAGGGTGAGCTTGCCGTAGCGCAGCAGGTGCTCGCCGCTGGCATCGACATGTTCGAGCAATGCGCGGCGCGGCTGCATAGGTGAAGGCAGCCACGGCCCGAAGCGTTGTGCACGCAGGCATAGCCATGCCAGTAGCGCCAATAGCAACGGCAACAGTACTTTCCAGGCATGGATCAACAGCCAGCGCCACAACGGTGGCATATCGGCGGCGTACACCAGGTGCATGCGGCCCGCATTCCAGTTGGGCGCCAGCAACTGCCGCGTGAAGTCGCTGTGCGGTGGTTCGATCAGGCTGTCGTTATTCAGCATCTCCAGCGTCGACAGCACATCCACACTGCCATCCCCATACCCAAATCGGGCGAACACATGTTGGCCTTGCCGGGTGTGCCACGCGGCGCGGGTCTTGGCCCCTTTGCTCAGGTCAAATTGCGCGCCGTTACAGAATTCCCGATGCGGTGTTTGCCCCGCTACGTTCAGCGCCATGCACGCGGGTTTATGCAAGTTGGCTTCGATCGGAAGCCACTGCGCCAACGTGGTGTGACTGGCCCCTTGCTGCCATGCTGGCAGACGCAAAATCAGATGCCCGCCGGTTTCAACGAAGGCGAATAACGCCTCTAGTTCGGCGTCACCAAGCGTGCGCGGGTCGCTGTAAATCAGCACGGTGTCGTGCCGGCCCAAATGCATCTTTGCAAGGTCCAAACGCTGGCGCGACTGCACCTGTTGGCCTTGTGCATGCAGGCTCAATTTCAGTGCGTACAACGGGTTGTAGCTGGCTTCACCGCGGGCAGGCAACGGGATGGTTTGCAGCTCGCGTTTGTGGGTGAGCAAAAACCACGCCACCAGCACGCCAATCAGTGCCAGCCCCGATAGCCACGGCAATACACTGCGCGCACGACTCATGTGCGCCACCCGAAGCTGCCGGCCAGTCGCTGCAACAAGGCGTCGAAGGTGTCGGTATCTGGCAGCTGTTCGGCATAGGCGGCGTATTGCCAGATTCGCACCATGCCGATGAAGGTGTCGCGTGCCTGCATATCCGGCCATGCACGCGCCGCACGCAGACAGTCGGCCTCGGTGGCACCAGGCACCAATACCACGCCCGCTTGCGTCATCATCGTCTCGACACTGCCGCGATACAGCAATGCCAGCGCACGTCGGCACCGCCCTTGTTGCCACAGCATGCGTGCACTGCCCACGATATCTACCGGCAATGCGGCTGCATCAGTGTCGGCTTCACTACAGACCGGGCTGGGTACCACTGCTGGCGGCTTGCTCATCCCGCGCAACCACGGCCACCATCTGCCCCACGTTGCCAGCAACAGGCCCACCAACAAGGCCATGACCAGCCACAGGCCATATTCGCCAAGCAGCGCAATCACTTTGGCAATCGCCTGCAGCCATGCCGGTTGCTTTGGTTTGCCGGGTGCTTGCCCTTTCTTGATCGGCACCCACACCGTTTGCGTGCGCTGCGGGTGCAACAGTGGGTCGTGCTTGGTCGCTTGTACGGCGTGGGCGAAATCGGGGTCTTGTTGGATGCGCGGAAATACTTTGGCCAGTGTATTCTCGCGCGCCACCGTGGTTGCGGGTGTGACCGCACCGGCAGTGTGCGGAAGGGCCAGTGCCAGCACTCCCGCACAGGCCAGCACGCTGAATGCAGACGTCAGCCGGGTGCGCATGCGACGCAGTCCGATTTCCACATCCCAGGCTTCCAGCCGCGTACGTCGATCCAGATACAGACCAAACCCGGCCCCTACATAAAATGGCTCGATCACACTGGTGGCCAGCCAAGTCAGCGCATTGAGCAGCACCTGCACCCAGCCAGGCGGATCGTCGGCGATCAAGGCCCACGCGGCTTTGGCCGATTCGGACAACAGTTCCACCGGCACAAACATCAGGGCCAAGGCCAGTGCAGCCAGCACCAATACCAATTCGAAATTGGCGCACACCCAGGTCAACAGCGCTGCGGTGCCGCGCGCCGCACCACCGATCACTCGCCGCCGATCGGCCACGCGCACGCCGCCCTCCAGCAAATCCACCGGCAACAACAGCGCCCGCGCTGGCCCCAACCGCCGCCACGACAGATAGCCCCACATCGGCCGCCAGCCCCAGCCCCACTGCGCTTGCAGCGTTTCCCGCAGCGCCGGCGCATCGCCAAACACCGCACGCGACAACACGAACAAGGGGATGCGGTCGAACACCGGTTTCAACCACCACAACAGCAACGCCGCCCACCACGCTTGGCCCAGCCACAGGCACAGGCCATTGAGCAGGGCAAATAACGGCAAGCTCAACACTAGCCACGGCAACCAGATCGCGCGCGCATGCATGCGTACCAGCGCGATCCCCAGCTCCATCGCCTCCCACTGCGAACGCGGATACAACTCCACACGTAGTTGCTCAGCGCGCATCGCGATCGCTCCCGCCTCGCCACAACCACAATGCGACCGCACTCCACAACAACGCGGCTACCGAATATTTCACACTGGCCGGTATCCAGCCAATCGACGACCAAAACGCTTCGATAAACGCCGCCAGCAGCAACATCACGAACACGCCCAAACACAGCTTGGCGCCACGTCGGCCATCTTCCAGCAGGGCATCCACGCGCCGCCGCCGGCCCGGTACCAATAATGCCAAACCCAAGCGCAGCCCGGCACCACCGGCAATCACGATCGCGGTCAACTCGAATGCCGAATGTCCACACACAAAACGCCAGAACGGATCCCCCAGCCCCGCCGCTTGCAGATGGCCGGCCACTGCACCAATCATCAAACCATTGAAGACAATCGCCAGGACCGGGCCAACCCCAGCCAACAGACCGCTGGCGTAGGTGCGCAGCCCGATGCTGATATTGTTGAAGATGTAGAACCCGAACATCGCCAAATCCGTGCCGGAATCACGCCCTAATTTTTCTGCAGCTTTGGCATACATCGTCTCCATCTCGGCCACTTGCTGCGGGCGCATCAAGGTGTGGATCAACTCCGGCTGCCATTGCACCGCCACGAAGCTCAGCACCAGTGGCAACACGAATAACCCCAATGCGGCCAACATCACGCCACGCTCGGCGCGCACCAGCGCGGGAAAATCGGCAAGGATGAATTCAAACGCGCGCTGCCAGTGCGGCAGCGGTGGCCGATACATCGCCGCGTGGCCGCGTTGCATCAACACTTGCAAGCGCTCGCACAATTGCGGGCTGTAACCGCGCCGTCGCGCCAGCCCCAGGTGCTGACAGAGACGTCGATAGGTGGCAGGAACATCTTCATCGGCAAGCCCGCGCCAGCCGGAATCAGCACGCGCGCGCTTGGGCTTGCTGGCACGCGTATCCAGCCACTGTTCGAAATCAGCCCATTCCTGTTGGTGGCGCTGGATGAAATGTTCCTGGCGCATGCGCAGTCAGCGTTTGCCCAGCAGCCAATTGGAAATCCCCAACAGCTGCTGCACACCTGCCGCACCCGTGGCACCGGTGGCGACACTGGCGATATCGGCCAGTTCGATGCGACGCTCTGGTGTCAGTTGGCCGGCACGCTCGGCAAATGCCACGACTGCTGCTTGTTCGGATGGCAATAACGGCTGCAATGGGCGGGTGACCTGAAGATCGACCAATAATTGAATGCTGCTGCGATGTTGCGGCACATGCACCACCAAGGTACCGGCCACTAAATCGCCTAGCCGACGACCACAGGGATCAAGCAAGCCCGACAGCAAGCCGCAGGCGTAGCCAAACGGCAGCATATCCACCGTCCGCATCAAGTTGCGCACACACGTCGCCAACCAGCCTACTGGCGCGCCATTCCTGGAAATCACCCGTAGATGCAATACCCGTTTGCCCGGTGTCTGCCCATCAAACATGCCCTCGCAAACGATGGGGTACAACCAAACCACCATGAACATGCAGACCAGATAAAACCCCATCCCGGCGCTACCCAACAAGCCGAACGCCATCGAACAAACCATCAACAGCGCCATCCGGATGCAGAAATCGATGCCCCACGCCAAGGCACGCGGTACTGGCCCGGCGGCCGGCAATCGCAATGCCACCCCTTCCGGGGTGTAAACCTCGTGGGCAGTGTCCAGCATCAAGCGGTAACGACGATGGTGTCGGCAATCAAATCATGTACACAGCGCTTTTCTTCGCCAAAAATGAACAACGGATCGATCAGACTGAACAACCCGCCAACCAACGGAATCGCACCGATCAAGCCGGGTACGAACATGCGTAACCAGAAAATTCGAGCCAAGCCAGCCCGGCTGCCATCGCTGCGCACAATTTTGATGCCCAGCATCTTCTTGCCGAACGTCTGGCCATGGCGGTGCAACAAGGTCAGCTGATACGCCACATACCCCAGCATCAGCAGCACAATGATCCCCAACAGTGCCATGCCTGACGCACTGACTCCACCCTTGCCATCATTACCCACGATTGGAATCAGGATCGCGGCAAGAATGCCGACAATGGCGATCGGCACGCCATCGATGAGCACCGCGCCCAAGCGAACACCACGACCGGCTTTTTCCCATTGCCCTGCCTCATGCAACTCGGCCAACTTGGCGCTTGGTACGGCATAGGGATTGTCCTGTTGTTTGCTGATGTTGAGCGCATCGGCGCTGTTGTACGGATCCATGCATTCCCTTCCTCGTTGCGTGAACATGCTCCCCTGCTGGCAACTTTAGCCGGAGTCCTTCTTTACCGTCACCCTTCGCAGGGCGCGGCCACCAGATAGTCGTCCTTCAAACGCACATAGTGACCGGCGCTGTAATACAAGGCTTCGATTTCGGCATCGCTGAGCAGCCTCACTTTTTTGGCGGGGTTGCCCAACCAAAGTTCCCCCTCAGCGACCACCTTGCCTGGTGCGATGAGTGCACCCGCGCCAACGAATCCGTGCTTTTTCACCACCGCGCCATCCAGCACGATGGCACCCATGCCAATCAAAACGGCATCTTCAATCGTGCAGGCGTGGATGATGGCCTTGTGGCCGATGGTGACATCGCTGCCAATCCGGGTGGCAAAGCCGCCGCGCTTGGCGTGTGGGCCATCGTGACTGACGTGTATCACCGTGCCATCCTGGATATTGGTGCGGTCGCCAATACGGATGAAATTGACATCGCCACGCACCACCGTGAACGGCCAGATGGACACATCATCCCCCAGCACCACATCACCGATCACGGTACTCATCGGATCCACGAAAACACGCTGGCCAAGCGTGGGGGCAATTGTGCGATACGGTCGAATGTTCATGCGCTGGATTCTAGCCCGCGCACGACTACACTGCCGCGTATGGAAAACTTCATTGACACCCAGCCCAGCGAACTTGCACCCACCTTGCAGCGTCTGCGCAGCAACTGGCAGGCCAGCAAGCCCGACTACGCCCAGCGCATGGACGATCTTGGGCGACTGCGGCATGCGCTGAGGCTGCGAATGGATGAAATGGCCGAGGCGGTTGGCAAGGATTTCAGCCATCGCGCCAAAGCCGAAACCCGCATTGCCGATGGCATGACCGTACTCAACGACATCGACCACCTGCGCAAGCATCTGCGCAAATGGATGCGACCCACCCGCGTGGGCGTGGGTTGGCGGTTCCTGCCCGCGCGGGCGCAGGTGCGGCCGATGCCGTTGGGCGTGGTGGGGGTGATTGCGCCGTGGAACTACCCGGTCAACTTGGCGCTGATCCCGTTGGCCACTGCACTGGCCGCTGGCAATCATGTGTATTTGAAACCGTCCGAGCATACCCCGCACACCGCGCGATTTTTGCGCAGCCTGCTGGCCGAAGCCATTGCCCCGGGTCGGGTGGCGGTGGCCACCGGCGGTGCCGACATCGGTGCCGCCTTTGCCGGCCTGCCGTTTGACCATCTGGTGTTCACCGGCTCCACTGCGGTGGGGCGCAAGGTGATGGCCGCCGCTGCTGCCCATCTCACCCCCCTGACGCTGGAGCTGGGCGGCAAATCGCCGGCGTTGATTGCCGAGGACTACCCGATTGAACACGCCGCAGCCCGTATTGCCACCGGCAAATGGTTCAATTGCGGGCAAACCTGCATCGCCCCCGATTACGTGCTGGTGCCCAAAGGCAAGCGCGACGCCTTGGTCAAGGCACTGCGCGATGAGGCGGTTACACGCTACGGCGAAAACCTGACCAACCTGGACGACTACACCCGCATCATCAATGCTGGCCAATACAACCGTCTGAAAGGCTATTTGGACGATGCCAAGTCCCGCGGTATCGAACGCGTCACCTTGGCCGGCCACGCCGATCCGGCCCAGCGCCTGCTGCCACCCACGCTGCTGTTGGATCCGAGTGATGACGCGCTGATCATGCAGGAAGAAATTTTTGGCCCACTGTTGCCGATCAAGAGCTATCGCAGTCTTGATGAAGCGATTGCCTACATCAATGCCCACGACCGGCCCTTGGCGCTGTATCCGTTCAGCCACAACCGGGCCACTGTGGAAAAAATCCTGCACGGCACCTTGGCCGGTGGGGTTTCAGTGAATGACACCCTGTTCCATTTCGCCATCGGCAATCTGCCGTTTGGTGGAGTCGGGCCCAGCGGCATGGGGGCCTACCATGGCCGCGCCGGGTTTGATGCGATGAGCAAGCAACTGCCGGTATTCTGGCAGGCCCGCCGCAGTGGTGGTGACCTGCTCAAACCGCCCTACAGCAAAGCCAAGTGGCTGATTGATTTGATTGTGCGCTAAGCAGGTCTATACCGCTGGCATCGATAAGCCCTGTGCACGCTTGACCGTGCGCAGCACGAAGCTGGAATTGACGTCGGCCACCTCGGCCTGCGCCAGCAGTTTGTCCAGCAGGAAGCGGGAAAAATGCTCCAGCCCGCCCACCACCACGTGCAGCAGGTAATCCATGTCACCGGTCAAGGCATGGCAGGCCACCACTTCTGGCCAGGCGTTGACCTGGCGCGCAAACGTGTCGATGCGTGCGGCGTCGTGACTTTTCAGTTGCACCCGCACGAAGGCCTGCAAGCCCAGCCCCAAGCGCTCCGGGTCCACTTCGGCACGATAACCAGTGATCACGCCTTCCCGCTCCAGCCGCTGCACCCGGCGCAGGCAGGCCGAGGGCGAGAGATGCACGCGTTCGGCCAATTCCGCATGGGTCTGGCGGGCGGCACGTTGCAGTTCGGCCAGCAACAGCAAATCGATGCGATCCAGTTCCGTTACGCTCATTTTCATCACAAATTATTGAATTGCTGCAGATATCATGCATCTCTTTGCTATTTTCACGCAACAACGCTGCCACTATGCGCGTTGCCGCGCCTATGCTGAAGGCTGCCTCTGCCACTCCGGAACCGCCCATGCTTGAGCAACCGCGCCGCCTTGAAAGCGTGCAGACAGAACGCGGCTCGATCCCGGTGTACGCCACCGGCACCGTGGAGCAGCCGTGGGCGCAGTACACCGCCACCGACCACACGGTGTGGCAGCAGTTGTACGCCCGCCAGCAAGCATTGTTGGTGGGCCGCGCCTGCGATGCGTTTTTGGCGGCGCAAGAAAAACTGCGCATGCCGGCCGATCACATCCCGCACTTTTCCGACCTCAACCAGATCCTGACTGCCGCCACCGGCTGGCAGATCGTGGCGGTGGAAGGCCTGCTACCGGAGTTGGATTTCTTCACCCATCTGGCCAACCGCCGCTTCCCGGTGAGCTGGTGGATTCGCCGCCCGGATCAGATCGACTATCTGGAAGAGCCCGACCTGTTCCATGACCTGTTCGGGCATGTGCCATTGCTGATGGAACCGCTGTTTGCCGACTACCTGCAAGCCTACGGGCAGGGCGGCATCAAGGCGCATGGGCTGGGCCCCGATGCGCTGATGCAACTGGCGCGGCTGTATTGGTACACGGTGGAATTTGGCCTGATCCGGCAAGCCGATGGCCTGCGCATCTACGGTGCCGGCATCGTCAGCTCCAAGGGCGAATCCATCTACAGTCTGGAAAGCGCCGCCCCCAACCGCCTGGGCTTTGACCTAGAGCGCGTGATGCGCACTCGCTACCGCATCGACAGCTTCCAGCAGACCTATTTCGTGATCGACAGCTTCGAACAGCTGATCAGCACCACGCTGGCCGACTTCACCCCACTGTATGCCCGGCTGGCCGGGCAAGACCCCATCCCCGCCGATGCGGTTTTGGACGGGGATGCGGTGTTGTAACTGCGGAACCGCTGCAAACCGCGCTGTTGCGGCGGCATTTAAAATTCAGTTGCTGATGCACTGAGTTTCCTTGCCACATCATAAACGCTTGGTGCATATACTCTGCGCCATATGGAATCTGCCGTTGCGCCTGGAGCACAAGTAGATTGCTCGCTACATATCTTCATGGTTAGTAACTGATTGGTGCCGCAGCCACCGAAATTCGTGCATGATTTCATTTGAACACTAAGGAGCTGCACTTGCGCGAGTTCTTCAGAGGACAGTTGCCAGCCATTCTTCCTCGCAAATTCAGTCGTTGACGGCGCTATTATTCCTGCTTGATTCAGGGCTTCGGCAGCCACTAGCGTCTCCATCTGTGAATTTCTCGCCATTAACATGGCATCTAACTGTTTCGTAATTACGGTAACCTTATTTGGATCTTGATGACTTTTGTTAATCCCATCAAAAAGCTCGCTCGCCATACCATAGGCTTGATTATAGGGATCCCCTGCAGGTAGTGATAGTAGTTTTTGTTGTTCCAAAGCGATCGATCCTTTGTACCCAACGCAAAAAGATGCTTTGAATGAAAGAATTGTATTCTGTGAAGCCGATCTCTGTGTAATAACATCCCGCCCGACTGATGGCTCGCAGGCGGATGCAATTTGAATTCTGGTAAATATTTCAGTTCCTGACGATGCGTTTTTTTGAATAGATTTAATTAATTCTTTAGCTGAAGAAGCATCCAGTAATTTTATTTCCGGTCTTAAAGTAGTGGCTGCCAACTCGCCTTCCGAGGAAGTAGCCGAAGCGGAATTTTCGATGACAGTTGCATGCGCTTTATCGAGCACGTTGACATCATGGCTCTTCCTTGCATAGACGACCACTATTACTATGGCGACTAAGATTGACGCAAAGTACTTCAATCGACCCCGCATGACGCATCCCTTAAATCTACAAAGCATTGCACATCTAGAAATATTTAATTTTAACGGCAATATGTTATTTCAAAGTTCTTTTCTGGAACGACCCTCGCTCATCAACCGCCAGTCACCGCCCGTGCGGTGTGCAGGATAGTCCTATCTCCTGCTCGGGAAGTTGGTCCGCGAGCCTCAATCAAACGCTACTTCACTTCGCCCTCACTCCGTAAACAACCGCGACGGATTCGCGCCTTCCGCACCCACATCGGCGACAATACCCACACCCTCGCCCATGTCTGACCTGCCGATGACGTCTTCCAATATTTCCCTCACCCAATTTTTGATCGAAGAACAACGCGCCGGGCGCGTCAACCCGCAGCTGCGCTTGCTGATTGAGGTGGTGTCGCGTGCTTGCAAGCGCATTTCAATTGCGGTGGGCAAGGGCGCGCTGGGGGGGGTGCTGGGGGATGCCGGTGAAGGCGGGCAGGCCAACATCAATGTGCAGGGCGAGGCGCAGAAAAAGCTCGACGTGCTCAGCAATGAAATCCTGCTGGAAGCCAATGCCTGGGGCGGCCACTTGGCCGGCCTTGCCTCCGAGGAAATGGACACCTCGCAGCCGATCCCGGACAAATATCCGCGCGGCAATTATTTATTGCTGTTCGACCCCTTGGATGGCAGCTCCAATATCGACGTCAACGTGTCGGTGGGCACCATTTTCTCGGTGCTGCGCTGCCCCGAGGGGGTGACCTCACCCACCGACGCCGATTTCCTGCAGCCCGGCACTGCGCAGGTCGCCGCCGGCTACTGCGTCTATGGCCCGCAAACCACACTGGTGCTCACCGTTGGCCACGGCACCCATGCCTTCACTTTGGATCGCGAAGCGGGCAGTTTTGTGCTGACCACGCGCGGAATGACAATTCCGCAGGAAACCAGGGAATTTGCCGTCAACATGTCGAATCAGCGCTTCTGGGAAGCACCGATGCAGGCCTATATCGGCGATTTGCTGAAGGGCAGCGAAGGCCCGCGTGGCAAGGACTTCAACATGCGCTGGATCGCCTCGATGGTGGCCGATGTGCACCGCATCCTGACCCGCGGCGGCCTCTTCAGCTATCCGCTGGACAGCAAATGCGCGGCCAAGGGCGGCAAACTGCGCTTGATGTACGAGGCCAACCCGATGAGCTTCTTGGTCGAACAAGCCGGCGGTGCCGCCAGTACCGGGCGCATGCGCATGCTGGAGGTGACCCCCTCCGGCCTGCATATGCGAGTGCCGGTGTTCATGGGCTCGAAAGCCGAAGTGGACGCGGCAGTGGGCTACCACCAAGCGCATGACGCACAGGCGCACTAAACCTGCGCCAGCCTATCTCGTCATCACGCCATTCGGTCAAGTGATGCGGCATTTGCCCGCAACTTGGGCAGAATGTACCCATGCATCTTGATCCGCACTTGTGGCCCCAACTTGCCTTCGGTCTGATTCTGGCTGGTGGGCTGTATCTGTTCATCAGCGAGAAGCTGCGCGTCGATGTCACCGCGATGCTGATCCTGCTGGCCTTGGTGGTGACGGGGGTGCTCGATAGCCGGCAAGCCCTATCCGGGTTTTCCAGCGAGCCGGCGATCATCGTGGCGGCGGTGTTTGTGATCTCCGGTGCGCTGGGCGCGACCGGCATCAGCGAACGCTTGGGCAGCTGGATGGAACGCGCTTCCGGCAATGCCGAATGGCGCACGATTGCAGTGGTGATGCCACTAGTAGCGCTGTTGGCATCATTTACCCATCATGTGATGGTCACCGCGATGATGTTGCCGCTGCTGCTGCGACACGCGCGCAACCGGCAATTGCCAGCCTCACGCTTATTGATGCCGATGTCGCTGGCCGCTTCACTGGGTACCACCTTGACCTTGTTCAGTGCGCCCGCGTTTCTGCTGGCCAATGACATGCTGCAGCGTGCCGGTGCCGAAGGCCTGGGGATTTTTTCGATCACTCCGATTGGCCTTGCATTAGTGTTGGTGGGCACCGCCTATATGCTGTTGACCCGCTGGCTGCTGCCCAAGCGCAGTGGCGAGCAAAATGATGACGACTACCTGCGGCTGGATCGCTACCGCACCGAGCTGGTGATCGTGAAGGAAGGCCATTGGTGTACGCGTCCATTGACCGAGCTGCAAAAAGCATTGGGCGAACGCTTCCGCCAATTAGGTTGGTTGCGTGATGGTCAACGCCGCGATGATCTTGGCAACAACAGTCCATTGTTGGCCGGCGACGTGCTGCTGGTCGAAGCCGCCGCCGACGAATTGATGTCGCTGCACGACGATGCTGGTCTGGATCTCAATGCGATTACCCGTTTCGGCAAGTTGGCCACCGGTGAGGGCAAGGCGCAGCTGGTGCAGGCGGTGGTGGCACCTGGCTCGGAATTCATCGGACGCAGCATCCGTGAGTTGGACTTTGCACGCCAATTCCACACCGTCATCGCCGGCCTGTGGCGACGCGGCGAAGACATGGCCGACCGCCTGTCCGATGCACGCCTGCGCGAGGGCGATCTATTGGTGCTATGGGGCATGCCATCGCGCTTTGCCGAACTGGCGGCACACCACGGCTTTTTGATGCTGGTGCCGTTTGCCGGGCAAGCCAAACGCCGCCTGCGCGCACCACTGGCGTTGGGGATCCTCGGCTTGACCGTGCTGGCTGCAGCCACCGAATGGCTGTCGCCACCCTTGGCCTTCCTGTTTGGTGCAGTCGCGATGGTAGCCACCCGCTGTATTGATGTGGAACAAGCCTATCGCAGCATTGATTTACGCATTTACGTGATGATCGCCGGCGTGATTCCGCTCGGGATCGCAATGGAAAACACCGGTACCGCCGCCCTGCTGGCACAAGGCTTGTCGCATTGGATCGCGCACTGGCCACCACTGGCAATCCTGCTGGTGATGTTCTCGATCGCGGCGCTGCTCACGCAGGTGATGAGCGATGCCGCCACCACCGCCTTGCTGGGGCCCATTTCCATCGCCACCGCGCAAGTGCTGGGGCTGCCGCCTGCACCGTTCGTGATGTGTACCGCCTTGGGTGCGGTGGTGGCGTTCCTGACCCCCATCGGCCATCACGGCAATTTGTTGATCCTGCGTCCCGGCCAGTACAGCTTTGCTGACTTCCTGCGCGTGGGTCTGCCACTGACCGTGCTGATTGGTCTGGTCAGCGCGTGGATGGCGCGCTGGTTGTGGATGGGTGGGCCGCTATTGCCGCATATTGGCTAAACCTGCACGCTGCATGCTCTTGCTATCGAGGATTGCGCGATGACCCTGTTGATTGCGCCACGCACCCACGACTTGGGTGGTTTGCAAGTCCATCGTGTGGTGCCCACCTTGCAAGCCCGCAGCGTCGGCCCATTCGTGTTTGTCGATCACATGGGTCCGGTGCTGTTTGAACCCGGTCGCGGCATTGATGTGCGCCCGCACCCGCATATCGGCCTGGCGACTGTCACTTATTTGTGGGCTGGCGCGCTGCGCCATCGCGACACCCTTGGCAGCGTGCAGGACATCCTGCCCGGGGACGTGAACTGGATGACCGCGGGGCGCGGCATCGCCCATTCCGAACGTACCCCGCCGGAGCCACGCGCAGCCGGCCACGCGATTCACGGGATGCAAACGTGGGTAGCGCTGCCAAGGCCGGACGAAGAAATCGCACCGTCGTTCCACCATCATGCCGCCTCCAGCCTGCCGATGCGCGAGCACGCCGGGGCATCGCTGCGGGTGATCGCCGGGCGCGGCTTCGGTCTGGAATCACCGGTGCAGGTGTTCACCGACACCTTCAACGTTGCCGTCGATCTGGTGCCGAACGCCGAGCTGTCCATCGCAGCGGAAGCGGTGGAACGCGCACTGTATGTACTCGAAGGGCAGGCCCAGTTGGATGGTGCCGATATTCCGGAAAAACATCTGGTCGTACTCGACCACGGCACGCGTCACGTCCTGCGCGCCAGGACACCAGTGAAAGCAATGTTGTTTGGCGGTGAGCCGCTGGATGCGCCTCGCCACATGTGGTGGAACTTTGTGTCATCGTCGAAGCAACGCATCGAACAAGCCAAGCGGGATTGGGACAGCGGCGCGTTCGGCCTGATTCCCGGCGACGATGTCGAGCGCATCCCGCTGCCGGAGCACTAGCGCAATGGAGTATTGGTTGCAGCTTTGGTACGGACTTGAACATCTGCCACATCTTCGCGCCTGGCTGACCGCTGGCTGGGTGGTGTATTTGCTGGGTCTGGGTGGCTGGATCGTGCTGCAAAAGCGCGAACCGGCAGCCACCTTGAGTTGGTTGATCAGTTTGGCGGCATTGCCGTACATCGGGTTTTTGATTTATTACGTGCTTGGGCCACAACGCATCGTGCGCCACCGGGCACGCCGTCAGCGTCACTACGCGCGCCTGCCGCGAGAGGACACCGGTTCGGGCGATGAAAGCGCGGAACTGCGCACACTGGCACTGACCACAACGGGGCTGCCTCCGAGTACCGCGTGCGAGGTACGCCTGCTGGTGGATGGCGGGCATAAATATCCGGCTTTGCTGGCGGCCATTGCGCAAGCGCACGAGCATATCCATCTGGAGTACTACATCTACAACCCGGACCGCACGGGTGGCGCACTGCTGGAGGCACTGGTGGAGCGCGCCCGCGCTGGTGTCAAAGTGCGCCTGCTGGTGGATGCGATGGGTTCGAAATTGGCCAACCGTCGTTACTTTGCCCCCTTGCTCGAGGCCGGCGGCGAACTGGCATGGTTTCACCCCACCCGCCTGTGGCTGCCGTGGCGGCGGCCGTGGCTGAACCTGCGCACCCATCGCAAGCTGGTGGTGATCGACGGCAAGATCGGCTTTCTGGGCGGCATCAACATTACCGACGAAGAAGACGAGCGCCTGCGCGAAGACGCCTACCGCGACTTGCATTTGCAGATCAAGGGCGACGTGGTACACGCCTTGCAGGATGTCTTTGTCGAGGACTGGGCTTACGCCACCGAGCGCTCCGACTTCATTGGCGACGTGGTGCGCACCATGCCTCCCAAGCAACCCGGCCCAATCCGTGCACAACTGCTGATTTCCGGCCCGGATTCGCGGTGGGAAGCGATCCACCGCATGCACGTCAGCGCGATTTACACGGCCTCGCGGCGGGTCTGGCTGTCCACTCCATATTTTGTGCCCGGCGAAGCCGCCATGATGGCGCTGACCTCGGCGGCATTGGGTGGGCTGGATGTGCGCCTGCTGGTGCCCAAAATGAGTGATAGCCGGCTAGTGACCTGGTGCGTGCGGTCGTTTTATGACGACCTCCTGGCGGCGGGTGTCAAGGTGTACGAATACGGCCCGCGCATGCTGCATAGCAAGGCACTGCTGGTGGACGACGCGCTGGCTATCATCGGTAGCGCCAATTTCGACAACCGCAGCTTCCGGCTCAACTTCGAATCCTCGCTACTGCTGGAAGATGCCGGCATGGCCGCGGAACTGGCGCAGTTGATCGAGCGCGAATTCGCCTCGGCGCCACGCGTTCGTGCAGATCGCCCCCGTCCCCTGCTCAGCGCGCGCCTCCCAGAAGCATTGGCGCGCTTGCTGGCCCCCCTGCTGTAAGCCCGCCGACTGGCGTTACACTGCGCGCGTCCTGTCATGGAGTTGCGTGCATGCATTGGTTGTTTCTGCTGCTGGCCCTGGCGGCCATGGCGTTTGGATTTTTGACTACCTCGATGGCGGTACTGGTGAGCTGCCTGCTGGCGGCACTGGTGCTGTTCGTGTTGTGGATCCTGGGCATGTACCAAGCACGGGTAGCCGGCAGTGGCCGTGACGTGAGCCTGATGATCGACCCCAGTGAAATGCGCAGATTGCGCGATCAGGTACACGCACGCAAGGCCGAAAACCAAGACCTGCCTCCGCAATGACCGCACTCAGCGTCAACCTCAACAAAATCGCCGTATTGCGCAATTCCCGTGGCGGCACTGAACCGGATTTGTTGCGTGCGGCCAGCACCTGTTTGGACGCCGGTGCGCACGGGCTGACTGTGCACCCACGCCCGGATGCCCGCCATATTCGAGCCGCCGATGTGCTGCTGTTAGGCGACCTGTGCACCCAACGTGGTGTCGAATTCAATATCGAAGGCAACCCATTTGCACCCGCACGCACCGGGTATCCTGGTCTGTTGGCGCTGTGTGAAGCGACCCGTCCGGCGCAGGTCACCCTAGTGCCAGATGGCGACGGCCAGCTGACCTCGGATCATGGCTTTGATTTCGTGCGTGACGGCGCTGCGCTGCAGCCACTGATCGCCGCATTCAAATTACTTGGCTGCCGTGTGTCCGTGTTTGTGGATGTGGGCGACCCCCACGTGGAACAAGCCGCTGCTCTCGGTGCTGACCGGATCGAGCTGTACACCGGCCCGTATGCCGAGGCCTTTGCAACAGGCCACATCCAGCCTGCCTTGGCTGCCGCCGTGGCCACCGCCCAGCGCGCACAAGCAGCAGGTTTAGGCGTGAACGCAGGACACGATCTCAATCAGGACAATTTGCCTGTGCTTTTGCAGGCTATCGCCAATGTGCAGGAAGTCTCGATCGGCCACGCGTTGATCGGCGATGCCCTGTATGCAGGCTTGCAAGCCACCGTGCGCGCCTATCGGTGCATCGTCGATCGCGCCGCGCTGTTGTACGGAGCTGGCCCAGCTTGATGTCCGCACATCTTGTCGAGCGGCGCTTGCTCCGCTTGATGCTGTTGATAGCCGCGCAAGCTCGCCCCCGCAGTCCGCCATGAATCAAAAAAAACGCCGCCCGATTGGGCGGCGTTTCGTCATCCACGACGTGCTCCGCAATCCGGAGCCTGTAGCAGTGTTTCAGTTTTGCACAAACCCGATCTTGGCCATCTCTGCATTCTTGGCCGAAGCCAACACCTTGGCCAGGACACCGTACTCGGCCTGGTCATTGGTTTCGATCTGCAGTTCCGGCTGGTTGCTGGGGTCACGCGCAACTTCTTCGAGCATGCGCTTTTGCAAACCATTCACATCCGCCGGTGAATCATTCCAGAACACTGCGCCCGAAGCGTCGATTCGCAAGCGAATCGGCTCCGGTGGTTCCTTCGGATTTTCCGGTGGCTTATCGGTCTTTTGTGGCAGATCCACATCCACCGGAATCGACTGGATCGGCATGGTCACCATGAAGATGATCAGCAATACCAGCATCACGTCCACCAGTGGCGTGACATTGATATCAGCCATCGCACCTTGGCTAGACTTGGACGAAAAGGCCATCTAACGTTCTCCTCAGCCTTTCTTCGGCGGCGTGGTGATGAAGCCGACCTTGGCCATACCTTGAGCCTGCGCGATCTTCACGACATCGCTGACCAGATGGTAGGCCGTGGTCTTGTCACCACGGATCTGCAATGGCGGCTGCGGCACTTTTTGTGCTTCAACCGAGAGGCGACTTTCGATCGCCTGCTTGGTCGTCGGCTCGTCATTCAGGAACAGCTCACCCGTTTCTGTCACCGAGATGGTAATCGGCGGGATCTGCTGCTTTTTCTCTTCCTTCTTGACCAGCGTCGCTTCCGGCAGTGCGACCTTGACCTTATGGTTCATCAATGGTGTGGTGATCATGAAAATGATCAGCAGCACCAACATCACGTCCACCAAGGGCGTGACGTTGATTTCCGCCATCGGGGCGCCGTCTTCCTTATTACCAACACTCGCACCCATGGTCAGGGGCCTCCGTCAGGATCCGTACGCTTCGATCAACGCTTGCCGGCCACTTCGCCGACGCGTGCGCCGGTGGCGAAGAAGTCGTGCAGGTCGTGCGCGAAGGTATCGAACTGGTTGTTGGTGATGCGATTGAAGCGCACGAAGGCGTTGTACGCCAACAGCGCCGGGATCGCGGCAAACAGACCGATGGCGGTCATGATCAGCGCTTCACCCACTGGACCGGCCACTGCCGAGATCGAGGCGTCACCCGACGAACCGATCTTGATCAATGCGTGGTAGATACCCCACACGGTACCCAGCAGACCGACGAACGGTGCAGCCGAACCCACGGTAGCCAGCACGGTCAAACCGTCTTCCAGACCCAGCGATTCGCGGGTCACGGCCTGGCGCAGGGCGCGATCGACGAACTCGGAGCGGTTCAGCGACTCGGCCAGACGCGAGCCATCGTGACGCTGATGGTGGGCGGCAGCTTGGGCCGCATCCAGCGCGATCTTGGAGAACGGCTCGGATTTCGGCTGTTCTTCCATGAAGCGAATCGCATCCTGCGCGTTCGAGGTTTCCCAGAACGTGCTGACCACGCGATCTGCGCGGCCACGCAAACGCATGTTCTTGATGAAGTTGATGATGATCCAGTACCAGGACATCACCGACATGACGGACAGGGTGATAAACACAACCCAGCCCACCGCGTCGAAGCCCTGGATCAGATGGTCGAAGCCCATCTGCTGCAGCGCGGCGGCGTTGTTGCCTCCGGCAGCGGCAGGTGCGGCGGCAGCAGTTTCTTGCAACATACGCTTACCTTTTGATGTCGTGGATGAGGTAGTTCAAAACGGATAACACGAGAGTAGTACAGGGCACAATCAAACAGCTTTACAACTTGAACTCGACTGGAACGCGAACGCGGCTTGCGACCTTCTGTCCGTTCCGGACTTCCGGATTAAAGCGCCACTTGCGTGCAGCCTGCTGCGCGGCACGATCCAGATTGCGATTGCCGCTGGATTTTTCGACTTCAACATCCAGCACCCCGCCGCTAGCGTCAATACTGACGATCAGGATCGTGGTACCGGTGATGCTGCGGCGCATTTCTTCAGGCGGATACTTCGGCGGATTCATGCCGCGTGATGAAGGATCAACACTGGAGCCTACATCCGAAATCGCTGCCGGTGGAGCG
This sequence comes from uncultured Thermomonas sp., assembly GCF_937872235.1. NCBI lineage: Bacteria > Pseudomonadati > Pseudomonadota > Gammaproteobacteria > Lysobacterales > Lysobacteraceae > Thermomonas > uncultured Thermomonas sp. The sequence continues at coordinate 14,157 of NZ_CALMPC010000073.1, read as the reverse complement.
GGGGGCGACGGCGGCGGCGCAGGACGATCCACGGCACGCGGAGTATCCAGCACCACCGGCGGATCTTCCGGCGGCGGCGGCGTCGGCGTCTTGATGGTCGGCGGCGCCAACGTCTTGATCGGCGGCGGCGGCTTGTCCGTCGGCGGCGGCGGTGGCGGCGGTGGCGGCGGCGGCGGTGGCGGCTCGATAAAGGTGACGCTCACCGTATCGGTTTTCTCGGTTTCCTGCGGTGGCGGCGACACTGGAGACAGCAACAACAGCAGCGCTGCCGCATGCAGAGCAACCGCAAAGCTGATGCCGGTGATGCGCGGCCAACTCAAGCCGAGTTCACGGCTGTTTCTATTCTCGATGTGGGCGAGATCTTCCGACATGCGCACGGCTCTAGAGGTGGGGGCCCCGCACGTTACCGGCGAGGCATCAACAGTGCGGCTTTTCGGCCGCAGGAATCCCGTAGTTTATACCAAGCTAGTGGACTTGTTCCAAGTCTTATTTTTGGTGTAAGCAAGAAACTGCGTGGTCGGTCTCATCGCGCAAGGATGCGTTTGGCATCCTCGGGCTTCTTGATACCCTTGTCCAGTGCCGATTTGGCGGCGGCTTTGGCCTCGGCTTTCTTGCCATCCATATCCAGCACCTTGGCCAGGTTCAAGTAGGCCTCGCCATCCGCTGCCATCGGTGCGGCACGCTTGTACATGGCAATCGCCAGCGGCATGTTGTCGTTGGCATAGGCCGTTTGCGCCAAGATCTGGTAGTCGCGTGCAAGCTCCGGGCCTGGCTGCAAGATGCCCTTGGCCACGCCGTCATCGACCACCTTCTGTGCCTCCGTCCAGCGCTGGGCATTCATGTAACCGATATAGAGTGCACGCAACTCTCTTGGTTCGGTCAGCATGCCGCGTTGGTAGGCCTGTTCCAGCAACTTGTTGGCATCGTCAAATTTCTCCGCACCCTGCAGCGCGGCAACACCGTTCATCAACAGGCGTTTATCGGTGGGATTCTTGTTGATCAGGTCTTTGTAGATTGCGGCCGCTTCGTCATTGCGGTTTAAGCCTGCCAGCACGCCCGCACGGAACGCTAGCTGATCGGCTTTGCCCGATTTGGTTTCCGCCAAAAAGCGATCGATCGTGGCCAAAGCATCGGCGTACTTTTCTTCGCCGTACTGAATGATGGCCAGGTTGTACATTGTTGCGTAGTGACTATCGTTATCCAGCCCGTTGGCATCCACGGCCTTGCCAAAATAAGTGGCGGCCTTGGCTTGGTCGTTCATATTTGCAGCGGCATTGCCGGCCATCGAATAGGCAAACGCTTTGTCGTAGGCGTTGGCCGATGCCATCCCCCCCAATTCATCCGCTTTGCTGATGACCCCCGCCCAGTCGTCTTTTTCATAAAGCTCTTGCATCGCTTGCAAGGACTTGATCGTTTTGGGTGAGGCCTTGGCCTCGGGCGACTGGCGGGTAGCATTGGGGTACATCGGTGGCTTCTTCTCGGCCTCGGCCTTGGTCACCTTGCCATGTCCCAATTCGGCCTGCCGCTTGGCCCGCTCTTCGCGAGCACTGCTTTGTGGATCCGCATGCACCAACGGCGCCAACGTGATCAAACCCAAAGCCGCTGTCATGGCAACAATAAGAGGACGACGCATCGACAAGAACATACAACACCTCAATGAGTTGAGAGCCGCGTGGAGCAATACGGCGGTGTTAAAAAACTAGCAGAAACGAGGCAATTTGGCGCGTGCTATTGGTTCTGCGGCTGGCAACGTGGCTGGTGTCCGGTTGTGTGCGCTGCTTGCATGACTGGTGTCAAACCTTCGGCACGCTGCTGCAACTCACGCAATCGAGATTCTGGATCTGGGTGCGTGGACAGCCATTGCAGTGGCCGCGAACCATCCGCTGCACCCATGTTACGCCACAATGCCACTGCCCCATTCGGGTTGAAGCCGGCCTTGGCCATCATTTCCTGGCCCACGACATCGGCTTCAGATTCTTGTGCGCGCGAATTGGGCAACAGGAATGCCCCTTGCAGCAATGCCCCGCCAACTTGTCCCGTGGTCTGCTGCACCGCTTCCCCATAGCGCGACCCCACCGCCGCACCCGCCACGCCCAACCCAAGCTGGGCATAAGCCTGCCGTGTGATACGTTCGTCGTGATGCCGGGCAACAACATGCCCAATCTCGTGGGCAATCACCGCGGCCAGCTGATCTTGATCCTTGGCGACCTTGAAAATGCCGGTATAGACGCCGATTTTGCCACCCGGCAGGGCCCAGGCATTGGTTTCATCGTTTTGGAACAACGCATAGTCCCAATGCAAACCATTCCATGGTGCAGGCAGTTGCGTGGCAATGGCTGTCACCACACAGCCTACATAAGCCGTCAAGCGCCCCTCTTTACTCAGTGGCGTGGTGGCTTTGGCTTCCGCAAAGGCTTGTGCCCCCATCTGATCCAACTGCAGCTGCGAGACCGCCCCCACGTATTGGGTACGCCCGGTGGGCGACGTGGTAGTGGCGCATGCCACCAACAGCCCCAGGCTGGCAGCGGCAAGCAGCCAGCGGTGCGCCTTACACGTCAAGATTGGCCACCTTCAGCGCATTTTCCTCGATGAAATTGCGGCGCGGCTCCACCACATCGCCCATCAGGGTGCTGAAGATGGCGTCGGCAGCCACGGCGTCTTCCAGCTTCACTTGCAGCAGGCGGCGGGTATCCGGGTTCACCGTGGTATCCCACAACTGCTCCGGGTTCATTTCACCCAAACCCTTGAAGCGCTGGATCTGGCGGCCTTTCTTGGCTTCTTCCAACAGCCATTCCTGCGCTTGGGCAAAGCGGGTGATGGCTTGCACCTTGCTGCCGCGCACGATGCGCGCACCGTCCCGGATCAGCCCATGCAGCAGGCTGGCCGCCTCGCGCAGGGGCTTGAGTTCGCCATGCTCAAACAGCGCCCGTGGCAAAATCTGGGTCAGTTCCTCGCCCATGTGCACGCGGGTCACCAGCAATGCCGCCGGGCGGCCTTCCTGTGCGTCCTGCCAATGCAGTTGGTAGCGCGGCTTGCCCAGCCCGTTTTGGTTCAGGCGGGCAGCCAAGCTGTCGACATCGGCCTGCGTGGGCGCATGTACCGCATCCAGCGGGACGAAATCAATCAGTGCATCCAGCACGCCAGCGTCAAACCGATGCGCATTGCGTTGCACCGCCTCGCGGGCACGCGCAAATGCCAGCAACAAGGTTTCCAGCGCCTGGCCGGTGATGGCAGGTTCGGCCTCCGCCGGGATCAGCTGTGCTCCTTCCACCGCGTTGCCGGCCAAATAGGCGTCCAGTGCGGCATCGTCCTTCAGATACAACTCGTTTTTGCCTTGCTTGATCTTGTACAGCGGCGGCAGCCCGATGTAGATGTGGCCGCGGTCGATCAACTCCGGCATTTGCCGGTAGAAGAAGGTCAGCAGCAGGGTACGGATATGGCTGCCGTCCACGTCGGCGTCGGTCATGATGATGACGCGGTGATAGCGTAATTTATCCGGGTTATATTCATCCTTGCCGATACCGGTACCCAATGCGGTAATCAGCGTGCCAACCTCGGCACTGGCCAACATGCGGTCAAAGCGGGCGCGTTCCACATTCAAAATCTTGCCGCGCAGCGGCAGCACCGCCTGGGTCTTGCGGTTGCGGCCCTGCTTGGCGCTGCCGCCGGCCGAATCACCCTCGACGATGAACAACTCGGACAATGCCGGGTCTTTTTCCGAGCAGTCGGCCAGCTTGCCGGGCAAGCCAGCGATATCCAGCGCGCCCTTGCGGCGGGTCAAGTCACGCGCTTTGCGCGCCGCTTCGCGGGCACGGGCGGCATCGACGATCTTGCCGGCGATGGCCTTGGCTTCGTTCGGGTGCTCTTGCAGGAACTCCTCGAACTTTGCGGCGAAAACAGAATCGACAACCGCACGTACCGGCTCCGTGACCAGTTTTTCCTTGGTCTGCGAGGAAAAGCCAGGATCCGGCACCTTCACCGACAGCACCGCGATCATGCCTTCGCGCATGTCATCGCCCGACAGCGAGACCTTGGCCTGCTTGGCAATGCCGCTGCTTTCGATATAGCGGGTCAGGGTACGGGTGAGCGCAGCCCGGAAACCGGTGAGATGGGTACCGCCATCTTTTTGCGGAATATTGTTGGTGAAGCAGTACATCGTTTCCTGGTAGGAATCGCTCCACTGCACGGCGCAGTCGACGACGATGCCGTCCTGCTCCCCGCTGATCGAGATCACATTGGCATGCAGGGGGGTCTTCAACTGGGCCAAGTGCTCAACGAAGCTGCGAATGCCACCTTCGTACTGGAAGACATCATGCTTACCGTCCAGGTGTTCATCGATCAATTCGATCTTGACCCCGGAGTTGAGGAAGCTGAGCTCACGCAAGCGCCGGGCCAGAATGTCGTAGTGGAATTCGACGTTATCGTTGAAGGCCACCACCGACGGCCAGAAGCGAACCTCGGTACCGCGTTTGCTGGATGCTTCCAATTGCTTGAGCGGGTACACCGCCTCGCCATGGCGGTATTCCTGCTGGAAGTGGTAGCCATCGCGCCAGATATCCAGCAACAGCTTCTCGGACAGCGCGTTGACCACCGACACACCCACACCATGCAAACCGCCGGAGACCTTGTAGCTGTTGTCGTCGAACTTGCCACCGGCGTGCAGGACGGTCATCACCACTTCGGCAGCGGAGATGTCGCGGCCCTGCTTTTCGCTTTCCTTGGCGTGCCGACCTACCGGAATACCGCGACCGTTGTCCCAGACCGAGACCGAACCATCGGCGTGAATCGTCACGCGCACCTGATCGGCATGGCCGGCCAGCGCTTCGTCCACGCCGTTATCGACGACTTCAAACACCATGTGATGCAGGCCGGAACCGTCGTTGACGTTGCCGATATACATGCCCGGGCGTTTGCGGACGGCTTCCAGCCCTTCCAGGGCGGTAATGCTGTTGGCATCGTAATTCCCGGCGGTTGCCGCTGGGGTGATGGTTGGGGGCGTCTGGCCCGGAATCTGTTCGTTCTGCGACATCAGCGCGTTCGGCTCCCGAGGCGCGCCGAAAGACGCGCCAAGACACATTAGCAATAGGAACCTGCAGTATAGCCGACCCGGGGCGGACCAGCCCTCGCTAGGGATGCAGTGGCCCGGTGATGACGCCATGTTCCACGTGGAACATCGTGACTGGCAACGCCATCGTCGCCAATGCCGGGGGGGGCTCGGTGCCGGTCACCAGTACTTGCGCCCCACTCGCGGCCAGCACCGCCAAGACGCGCTGTTGATGCTGGCGGTCCAATTCCGACCCCAAATCATCCAGCTGCAGGACCGGCCAATGCCCCAAGGTTTGCGCCAGCTGCGTGGCCTGGGCCAGCAACAAGGCCAATGCCAGTTGTTTGGTTTGCCCGCGTGACAAGCCTTCGCGACCCGGCAGGTGCTGCAAACCGAACCGCAGATCGGCGCGATGCGGGCCCACACTGGTGTGGCCAAGGCTCAAATCGCGCTCGCGGGCCAACAGCAAAGCATCGGCCAGGGCGAGTTCTTGCCGCTTCCAGCCAGGGGATAACGTCAACACCACCGCGCCCGCGGCCGGGAGTAGTTGTGGCAATAACGCAACGAGATGCTCTTGCAGACTGGCGACATAGCTTTCACGCAGCTGGGTCAGCACTTCACCCGATTGCGCCAGCTCATGCTCCCACGCGTCCAATTGGGCACGGCCGCCGGATTGCCGCAACAACGCGTTGCGTTGCTTCAACGCCCGTGTATAGCGGCGCCACTGCGGCAAAAAGGTATGTTCCACGTGAAACATGCCCCAATCCAGATAGCGGCGGCGTCCCTCGCTGCCGCCATCAACCAAGGCATGGCTACCGGGTTCAAAGCTGATCACCGCCAACGCTTCACACAACTGACTGATCTGCCGAAGGTCACTGCCATCCAGCCGTGCTTGCCATTGGCTACCGGTGTGCCGCAACCCGGCCCGGTGGGTGGATTGATCCGGCAAGCGCCATTCCACATAGGCCTGCAAGGCCGGATCTCCTTGCCGCACCAGACCATCCCGTACCCGGGCACGGAAACTGCGGCCATGCGCCAGCAAGTGCAACGCTTCCAACAGGGTGGTTTTGCCGGAACCGTTATCACCGGTAATCAAGTTGAAGCCCGCCACCGGCGAAAACTCGGTCTCTGCAAACCGACGGAACGAATGCAGGTGCAGGCGCTGAATCAACATGCCAGGATCACGTGCAGGCACATACAACAACGCCCGGGGAAGCCGGGCGTTGCCAAACGTGTTTCACATAACGCAGCAGGATCATTTACAGACGCAGCGGCATGACCACATGCCGTGCATGTGCACTGTCGGCACCGCGCACCAAAGCCGATGAATTCGCATCGCGTAATTGCAAAACCACCGATTCGGAACGCAACGCACTCAGCGCTTCCAGCAAGTAGGTGACATTGAAGCCAATCGCTAATCCATCAACGTGGGTATCGGCTTCCACTTCTTCCTGCGCTTCTTCTTGCTCGGGGTTATGCGCACTGATCCGCAACAAATTGGGAGCAACTTCAACCCGAACGCCACGATATTTTTCATTGGACAAAATCGAGGTTCGTTGCAATGCCGCACGCAACACCTCGCGATCAACCGTGACCTCGCGATCGGCCCCAATCGGAATCACCGCCTCGTAATCCGGGAATTTACCTTCGATCAATTTGCAGGTGAAAATGACATCGTTACGTTTGATCCGGATATGCCCTTTGCCAAGCTCCAGTTCCAGCAGGCGATCGCCGCCTTCCAGCAGGCGTTGCAGTTCTTGTACACCCTTGCGCGGGACGATGATCTGACGCTTACCGCCTTGTCCTGGCTCCAATGCCGCTTCGCATAGCGCCAGACGGTGGCCATCGGTTGCGACACAACGCAACGACGTTTCACGCAGATCAAACAAGAGACCGTTGAGATAAAACCGGACATCCTGCTGGGCCATGGCAAATGCTGTGCGCTCCAGCAGTTCTTTCAAAGAGGCTTCCGGAATTTGCAGGCGTTCGCTGGCATCGACTTCATCCAACGACGGGAAGTCGTTGGCGGGCAAACTGGCGAGTGTGAAGCGGCTGCGTCCTGCTTGAACAGCAACTTTGTCCCCCGTCTTGCTGATGGTGACAAGGCTCCCATCGGGCAGGGCGCGCACGATTTCGAACAATTTGCGTGCAGGAATGGTGAGTTCGCCATCCTGAGCGCCATCGACGGCCACGCGCGCGACCATTTCCACTTCAAGATCCGTGCCGGTCAGCGACAGTTGGCCGCCATCGAGACGAGCAAGCAAGTTGGCCAGTACTGGCAGTGTATGGCGGCGCTCGACCACATTCACGACTTGTGCCAATGGCTTGAGTAGAACTTCGCGTTGCAGGGAAAACCGCATATCAACCCCTTGCCCTAATTGGGTGGTGGAGCGTTGCCGCTTGGCAAGCTCCGGCTTTTGAAAGGATATAAATCTAGAAAGCAGGTGGTGTTGGTACAACGAAATTATCTGTAAAACTTCATTAAGTTATTGTTTTAAAAAGTAAATTCGCAATCCAAAAGGCTGCGGGAAAAGCACGGGTAGATTGCGGAAAACTTGTGGATAACTTTGGCGGCGTTGTGCCATCCCGAGTTATCCACAACTCTTGCCTGGCTTATTCACTGAGCTTGCGGATCAATTTTTCCCAATCTTCGTACAACTTGCCATCACTGTCTTTGAGTTTCTTGATCTGACGGCACGCATGCAACACGGTGGTGTGGTCGCGGCCATCAAACGCATCCCCGATGTCGGGCAGGCTGTGTTCGGTCAACTCTTTGGCCAGTGCCATTGCCATTTGCCGCGGACGCACCAATGACCGGGTGCGGCGCTTCCCCAGCATCTCTCGAAGCTGTAGCCCGTAGTAGTCTGCCACGGCTTTTTGGATGTTGCCGATGCTGATCGATTGCTGCAGCGCGCGCCAACGATCGCGCAGGGTTTCCTGCGCAAACTCCAACGTTACCGGTCGCCCCAGCAAGCCAGCTTGGGCGGTCAGTTTGTTGATTGCGCCTTCCAACTCACGCACATTGCTGGGCATCTTCTTGGCGATCAGCTGGGCGACTTCATCCGGAATCGACGTGCCCCGTTCACGTGCTTTGGATAACACGATCTGTGCGCGGGTTTCGAAATCCGGCGGGTCAATGGCCACCGACAATCCCCAGCCCAGCCGGGACTTCAGCCGCGGCTCCAAGCCTTCCACTTCACGCGGATAGCGGTCGCAAGTCATGATGATCTGCTGCTTGCCATCAAACAGGGCGTTGAAGGTGTGGAAGAATTCTTCCTGGGTGCGATCCTTGCCGGCAAAGAATTGGATGTCGTCGATCAGCAGCGCGTCGATTTTCTGGAATTGCCGCTTGAATTGATCAGCAGATTTTTCCTGAAGCGCACGGAAAAACGCGCTGTAGAAATCGTTGGAACGCAGGTACAGCACTTTGGCTGCCGGATTGAGCCGGCGCATTTCATTGCCGGCGGCAAACATCAAATGCGTCTTGCCCAAGCCGGTGGCGCCATACAGCAACAACGGGTTGTGGCTACGCTCGCCAGGCTTTTGCGCGGCTGACCATGCCGCAGCACGAGCCAGCTGATTGCTGCGGCCTTCAACGAAATTCCCGAACACATAATGTGTGTCCAGATTGCCCCGAAACGGTTCCTCGGCAGCCGCAGCTGGTGCGGTGCCAGCGCGTGGTGATGTTGGCTCGGCAAGCGTGCGTGTCGGCGCACCGACGTTCAGCGAGACATCGTCAAACCCACCAAAATGGCGCGCCAATTCGCGAATTCGCGGCAAAAACCGATCGCATACTTCGTCGCGCACAAAGGTATTGGGCGCGTACAGCAGCAGCCCATCATCGCGTGGTACCGATTGCAGGGGTTTGAGCCAGGCCAGCACATCTTCCTGTGCGACTTCGGATTCCAGGCGATGCAGGCAGGCGAGCCAGACGTCCATGCGTTGGTGCGTTCTCTCAGAGACGAAAACCCACAGGCGCAGATGAGGGCCTGTGGATAACATTGGGGAAGACTGGCAGATTAGCATCCCGAACGATTCCCGCCAAACCACGGCGTAGGGTTTCGGGTATCGCTTGGCTTGCACAGGCCGCATAAAGCCGCTATCATTCCGAGTCTTTTCCGTTCAAAACAAGCAAGCAGGCCCGAAATGGCGACCAAGCGCACTTACCAGCCCAGCAACCTCAAGCGCAAGCGTGATCATGGCTTCCGCGCCCGTATGGCAACCGCCGATGGCCGCAAGGTGTTGGCGCGTCGCCGCGCCAAGGGCCGTCGCCGTCTGACGGTCTGACCCCCAAGCGGGGTCAGCTCTCCGGTTTCGGCCGGAATGCGATGACGCAGGATGCTTTGAACCTAACGCCGGTATCCACTCAGGATGCCGGCGTTATCGCGTTTGCGGGTTCATGTGGGTTGCCGCCGCAGGCAAGAGTGCGCGCCAAGGCCGAGTTTACGCAGGTGTTCGAGACCGGCAAACGCGTGGCCGAACCGCTGATGGCGTTGCATTGGTTGCACGATACGCATGCACCCAGGATCGGCTTGGCGGTGTCGCGCAAGGTCGACCCGAATGCGGTAGGTCGTAATCGGATCAAGCGCGTTCTGCGCGACGCCTTCCGTCATCTGCGGCCGCAGTTACGCCCCGGTGCGTACGTGATTGTGGCACGTGCAGCGGCGCGACAAGCCGATAACGTAGCGCTGCGCGATTGTTTCGATCGCCTGCTCAAGCGCGCTTGTGCATTGCCGCAAATACAGGCGCGGGGCACAATGCCGCCCGCACCTTCCCTTCCTCAAGATGCTTCCGCGCCGATCATGGCTGTGGAACCAGGCAAGCCTGTCCAATGAATCAGACCCGTACTTTCCTGTTGATGGCTTGGCTGATGGTGGCCTTTTTGCTGTGGCGCGAATGGGGCAATGAGCATGCCCCGGCGGCAACGCCGGCGGCCATTCCGGCAGCCCAGCAGACTACACCCGGTAATTTGGCCAATACGTCCAATTTGCCCACCGCCAGCGCGATTCCCGGCGTAGCGGCGAGTGCTGCGAGCGCACAACTGCGTGCCACCGCCGAGACCGGCCCGCTGGTGCGGTTGCGCAACGACGTGCTGGATCTGCAATTGAATGGCCTTGATGTGGTGCGTGCCGAGTTGCTGCAATACCGGCAGGCACGTGCGCCGGGTAGCCCGGCAGTGGTTTTGTTCAACCCCGAGCAGGCCCAGTTTTTTGTTGCCCAGGCCATTTGGCGTGGCGTCGATGGCACTGTGTTGGTGCCGCTGCCGGAAGGCCCAGCGCGTGAATTTACCCTGGCCAACGGTGCCGCTGCCGTCAGTGCGCGGTTTGTCGCCAATGCCGCCAATGGCATTCAGCTGCAGCGCACCGTGACCCTGGCGCGTGGTAGCTATGCGCTGCAAGTGCATGACGAGCTCGTCAATACCGGCAATGTGGCGTGGACCGGCAATATCGCGCGGGTGCTGGATCGGGTGCCACCGGTGGTCAAAACCGGGTTCACCAATCCGGAAAGTTTCAGCCTGAGTGGCGCGGCGTGGTACAGCGCCACGGACAAATACAAAAAGCGCAAATACACCAACTTCACCAAAGATGGCCCGCTGGATCAGACTGTGACCGGGGGTTGGGTGGCGCTATCGCAGCATTATTTTTTAACCGCATGGGTGCCGCAGAAAGATCAAGCGGCGTTGTTCACTTTGGCTGAAAAGGGCCGCACATACGAAATCGCCGCCCGTGGCCCACAGGTGAGTCTGGCCCCGGGCCAGCGGTTTGCGAGCAATGCCACGTTGTGGGTGGGGCCAAAATTGGCCGATAAACTGGAAGCAACCGCACCGGGGCTGGAGTTGGCGCTGGACTACGGCATGTTCACGGTGTTGTCCAAACCCATTCACTGGTTGCTGACCCAATTGCACAAACTCACCCACAACTGGGGTTGGGCGATCGTGCTGTTGGTGGTGTTGATCAAGTTGGCGCTGTATCCGCTGTCGGCTGCGCAGTACAAGTCGATGGCCAAAATGCGCAAGTTCCAGCCGCGCATCGCTCAGCTCAAAGAGCGCTATGGCGAAGACAAGCAGAAATTCCAGATGGCGATGCTGGATCTGTACAAGAAAGAAAAGATCAATCCCGCCGGCGGCTGCTTGCCGGTATTGATCCAGATGCCGGTGTTCTTGGCGCTGTATTACGTGCTGCTGGAGGCGGTGGAGTTGCGCCAGGCACCGTGGATCGTGGGTTGGGTCAGTGATCTGACCGCGCAAGACCCGTACTTCATTTTACCTTTGCTCAATGCTGCGGTGATGTTCTTGACCCAGCGCCTGACCCCGGCGGTGGGGATGGATCCGATGCAGCAGAAGATGATGCAGATGATGCCGTTGGTGATGGCGGTGATGTTTGCGTTCTTCCCGGCCGGTTTGGTGCTGTACTGGGTCACCAATGGCACCTTGGGGCTGGCGCAGCAGTGGTGGAATACGCGCAGGTTTGCCGAGGAGCCGGCCAAGGCGTAACCCAGGTAATGTTGGCCGTGGATGCTTGACGGGCTTTATCACGATCCTATGTCGATGCACGCAGACACTGACACCATCGTTGCCATTGCCACCGCACCGGGTGCCGCTGGCGTTGGGATTGTGCGGTTGTCCGGCCCGGCGGCACGCAGCATCGCTGAAACGATCTGCAGGCGCAGCCTGTCGCCCCGCGTTGCGCAGTACGCACGTTTTGCCGATGCCAATGGCGACATCCTTGACGATGGCATCGCCTTGTATTTTGCCGCGCCGGCCAGTTTCACCGGGGACGATGTGGTGGAGTTGCAGGCGCATGGCAGCCAAGTTCTGCTGCGCGAGCTGGTGGGCCGCTGCATCGCACTGGGTGCGCGGCAGGCACAGCCGGGGGAGTTCAGCCAGCGGGCATTTGGCAATGGCAAATTGGATCTGGCACAGGCCGAGGCACTGGCCGATTTGATCGCTGCGGCAGATGTGCGTGCGGCGCGTGCTGCCAGACGCTCACTGGATGGTGTGTTCTCACGGCGGGTGGACGCGTTGATGGCGCAAGTGTTGGCCCTGCGCGTACACGTGGAGGCGGCGATCGACTTTGCCGACGAGCCCTTGGATACGCTGGGTGGGCGCGCGTTGCAGGACAATTTGCACGTAGCGCAGGACACGCTGGCGCAATTATTGGCTGCCGCCAGCAATGGTCAAGCCTTGCGGGATGGTTTGCATGTGGTGCTGGTGGGGCCACCGAACGCGGGCAAAAGCTCGATCCTCAATGCTTTGGCCGGCCGCGATCGTGCGATTGTGACTGACATCCCAGGAACCACCCGCGACCTGCTGCAAGAAACCATTCAGGTCGATGGTGTGGCGTTGACATTGGTGGATACCGCGGGTCTGCGCACCGCCAGTGATGCCATCGAAGCCGAGGGTATCCGGCGTGCACAACACGAGCTTGCGCGTGCCGATTTGGCGCTGGTGGTGGTCGATGCACGCGATCCACAGGCGGGGCGACAGGCGGTCGAAACGGCGCTGGTTGGCATACCGGACGTGTTGTGGCTGTACAACAAGATGGATTTGCTGGCCACGCATCTGGAGCTTGCCGAAGATGCGTTGGCGGTGTCGGCCAAAACCGGTGCCGGGATGCCTGCGCTGCATGCGCGGTTGCTGGCGCTGGTGGGGGGGGAGGCCACCAGCGGTGCATTTTCTGCGCGCAGCCGACATGTGCAGGCGTTGCGGCATGCCCAGCATGGGCTTGAGCAGGCAACCCTTGAATTGCAGCACGAGCGACTGGAACTGGCAGCGGAGGCGCTGGCGCAGGCGCACGCGGATTTGGGCACCATTGGCGGCGCAATTGACGCAGATGGATTACTGGGTCACATTTTTTCGACGTTTTGCATCGGAAAATGACTTTCGGATGGCGCACGCTTGACAAACACGCTGCGTTGCCGCGTGCTATCGTCAGACAAGCCATGGTTCAACGGGGGAAATACTCATGTCTGCAAGCAAAAAGCTGTTCCACGGGGTCGCACCGGTTGCCCTGACGCTGGCCATCGCCTGTGCGCTTGGTGCCTGTAAAAAAGACGATGCTGCAGCCACTGGGCCAGCAGCGCCACAAGCCGCCGCCAAACCCACGCCGGAGTCGGTGGTGTCGGCCAGCGTGGCATCCATGGGGGCCGATCAATTGCGTGAAGCCGCAGGCAAGGCCTACAACGAGAACCGGTTGTATGCACCGGCGGGTAATAATGCGATGGAGTATTACTTGGCCCTGCGTGACAAGGTGCCAGGCGATGCCGGCGCGTCGAGTGCGCTGAATGACTTACTGCCGATGGCGGTGGTGGCAGCTGAGCAGGGTGTGACTCGGCAGGATTATGCCGAAGCCAATCGTCTGTTGGCGCTGATTGGGAAGGCCGATGCCAACCATCCGGCGCTGGCGCGTTTGAAGGCCAGCGTAGCCAGCAATGAAGCCAAGGCTCAGAAAGAGGCCGAAACGCAGAAATTGACGGCGGAAGAAGAAGCCAAGAAGCAGGCAGATTTGGCGAAGAAGCGCGAAGAAGACCAAAAGAAGCTGCAAGAACAGCAGAAGCAGCAAACCGCAGCACAAGAGCAGCAGCGCCAGCAGCAGGCCGCCGCCGAGGCGGAACGCCAGAAACAAGCCGCCGCCGCCGCCGAGGCGGAACGCCAGAAACAAGCGGCAGCCGCAGCAGAAAAGCCAACCCAAGCGGCCGCACCGGCTGCAGCACCGGCCGCACGGCCGTCTGCAGCATCCAACGAATTGCGCCCGATCTCCACGCCCAGCCCGCGCTTCCCGCCGGCGGCGCAGCGCGCCGGTGGCACCGGTTCGGTGCAGGTGGAATTCACCGTGGGTACCGATGGTTCGGTGTCCAGCGCGCGCGTGGTGTCCAGCGATACCCCACGTCAGTTCCAGCGTGATTTTGAACGTGAGGCACTGGCTGCGGTCAAGCGCTGGCGCTTCCAACCGGTGGGTCAGGCCACCACCAGTCGGCGCACGATTTCGTTCGAGTAATTCCGAACGGATGGAGGCTGCAAAAAAGCCCGGCGTTGCGCCGGGCTTTTTCTTGTTTGCACATCCCGCGTCAGGTCAGGCCGAGATCGCCAACTTTTCCTGCTTGTAGCGCCACAC
>NZ_CALMPC010000072.1:0-3103 GCF_937872235.1 uncultured Thermomonas sp. | reverse complement strand
AGGAACACCTGGCGCGCATGGACTACCTGCGCCAGGGCATCCACCTGCGCGGCTATGCGCAAAAGCAGCCCAAGCAGGAATACAAGAAAGAAGCCTTCGAGCTGTTCTCCGAGCTGCTGGAAAAGGTCAAGCGCGAAGTGATTTCGCTGTTGGCACGCGTGCGTATCCGCAGCGAAGAAGAAGTGGCCGCTGCCGAAGCACAAGAGCGCGCACGCGCCGAGTCGATCAACCGGCAGATGCAGTTCCAACACCCCGATATGGGTGGCATGGGTGCCGACGAAGAAGCCGCAGACGTGCGTGTGCAGCAAGCGCTGGCATCCGGCCAAGTAGGCCGCAACGATCCGTGCCCCTGTGGCAGCGGCAAAAAATTCAAGCATTGCCACGGGCAGCTTGCGTAAAGGGGGTGCCCCGGATCGGGGCGCATTTTGGCGCGGATGAAACAGCTTCACGTTGTCGCCGCCATCTTGCGTGATGCAGATGGCCGCGTGTTACTGGCCCAACGCACCGACGCGGAACATGCGGGCTTGTGGGAATTCCCCGGTGGCAAGGTCGAGCCGGGGGAGACCCCGGAGGTGGCGCTGGTACGTGAATTGCGTGAAGAGTTGGGGATCGACGCGGTTGTCGGTAACGCGATCATCCGTGTACATATGCAGCAACCTGAAAAGCACTTGCTGCTGGATGTGCGCGAAGTCAGTTTTGTCGGTGCACCACAAGGCCTGGAGGGACAGGCACTGGCGTGGGTCGCACCGGACACACTACGCGACTACCCGATGCCGCCAGCGGATCTTCCTGTGGTGGACACATTGCTGCGCGGCAATTGAGACCTCAAGCGGCGGCCAATCGACGATATAACTGATCGAGTGCCAAGACTTGTGCGTCCAGAACAGCTAATGCGCCATCATTGACCAGCACGTCATCGGCAATCGCCAAGCGCTCCTGGCGCGTGGCTTGCGCGGCGATCATGCGCTGCGCCAAGGCAGCATCACTACCGTCGCGCTGCTGCAGGCGCGCCAATTGCACAGTGACGGCCGCGTCCACCACCAAGATGCGATCCAGCCACGGATAGGCACTACGACCACCACTTTCGGCAAGCAACGGGATGGACGCGATAGCATAGGTCGAACTCGCCATCTGGCAGGCATCAGCCAATGCGGTGCGTACGCGCGGGTGGACAATCGCCTCCAGGGCCTTGCGCGCCGCACTCTCGGCAAACACGCGTTGTCGCATCGCCGCACGATCCAGACTGCCATCCGCGGTCAAGATGCCGCTGCCAAACGCAGCCACCACTTCGGCCAAGCCATCGCTACCTGCAGCCACAGCTTCTCGTGCAGCGGCATCAGCATCGGCGACGACGATATCCAGTGCACGAAATCGCGCTTCGACCGTACTTTTGCCGGAGGCGACACCGCCGGTAAGGCCGATGATGTATTCGCTCATGCGTGCATTATGTGGTGGATTCCATTCGCATGGCGTGCTCCTGCGGTTGTGGATGCGCTGCCGAGTCTGCACAAGCGCGGCCGCCAAGCCAGGGCACGTTCCCGCTGGGCTGCGCTTGCTACGCCAAGCCGGCGAGCCGCATGTACCAGCCCACTAGGTCGTGCCCCCAAAAGAAACTGATCCAGCCAGCAAGCGCCAGATACGGACCAAACGGAATGGGAGTGGCCTTGTCGCGGCCTTTGACCGCCAGCCAGATCGAGCCGACGACGGCCCCGATGAACGACGACAGCAAGATGGTGGGCAGCACCCCTGCCAAGCCCGTCCACGCGCCCAGCGCAGCCAGCAGTTTGAAATCGCCGTGCCCCATGCCTTCCTTGCCGGTGAGCTGCTTGAATACCCAGTACACCGACCACAGGCTGAGGTAGCCCGCCATCACCCCCAGCATCGCGGATTTCTGCCCGACGTACAGGTTTTCCACGGCCGCAATCATGCCTAGCCATAACAGGGGCAAGGTCAACTGGTCAGGCAATAGTTTGGTGCGGAAGTCGATCCCGGACAGCGCAATCAGATAGCCGGTCAACAGCATGGCGCCAAAGCCCTTCCAGCCAAACCCAAATTGCCAGACACAGGCCAGAAACAATACGCCGGTCAGCAGCTCCACCAGTGGATACTGGATCGAAATCGGAGTCTTGCAGCCCCGACATTTGCCACCTTGCAGCACCCAACTCAGCAGCGGGATATTCTCGTACCAGTGCAGCGGCTTTTTGCATTTTGGGCAGTGCGAGCCCTCCACCACGATGCCGGGTGGCGGGGGGTCGTACAGTTCGGGTTCGTCCAGGATCTCGCGGGCGTCGCGCTTCCACTGCCATTCCAGGCGTGCGGGCAGACGCAAGATCACCACATTGAGGAAACTACCCACCAGCAAACCAAGCCCGGCTGCGGCGGGATAGCCGAAGCCGGGGTGCGCATCAAGGAAGGCCATCGCGTCGCAAGTCCCTTACATCACCGTCATCGCGATCTTGAAGATCGGCAGGTACATGGCCACCACGATCGAGCCGACCAAGCCACCAATGATCACCATCACCATCGGTTCGATCAGGCTGGACAGCGCATCCACCGTATTGCTGACCTCTTCCTCATAGAACTCGGCGACCTTGTACAGCATGGTGTCGAGTGCGCCGGCCTCTTCGCCGATCGCGGTCATCTGCACCACCATATGCGGGAACAAGTTGACCTGCTTCATCGCGACATTGACCGGGTAACCCACTGCAACGTCGTCCTTCATCTTCATGACGGCCTGTTCATACACCATGCTGCCGGTGGCACCGGCCACACTGTCCAGCGCCTCCACCAGCGGTACACCGGCCTTGAAGGTGACCGCCAAGGTACGCGCAAAGCGGGCAATGGCCGACTCGTTCAGCACTTTGCCAATCACGGGAAGCTTGAGCATCATCCGATCCACGGTGTGCTGCAATTTGGTCGATCGCTTGTAGCTGTAAATGAAGAAGCCGATACCGCCGGCAACGATGATGCCAATCAGCCAGAACCACTTGACAAAAATATCCGATATGCCGAACACCAAATTTGTAAATGCAGGCAACTCAGCCCCGAAGCTGCTGAATGTTTCCTTGAAGATCGGCACCACATAGACCATCAACACCGCGCA
>NZ_CALMPC010000071.1:0-14551 GCF_937872235.1 uncultured Thermomonas sp. | reverse complement strand
CGGCGGGAGAATGAAGTCTTAGGCTGCAAACGCCTCACGCGTCAGGTTGATCGGTACATCCTCGGTGCACACCACATCGTCCTCGATGCGGATGCCGCCAAATGGCTTGAACGCGTCCACGCGTGACCAATCGACCGCATCGCCCAGCCCCTTGGCTTTGACTTCGTCCAGCAGCATGTCGATGAAATAGATCCCCGGTTCAATCGTCACCACCATGCCGGGGGCCAGCGTGCGGGTGAGGCGCAGATAGGGGTGGCCGTCGGGCTTGGCAATCCGGCCGCCACTGTCCGATTCGGCAAAGCCAGCCACATCGTGCACCTGCAAGCCAATCCCGTGGCCAATCCCGTGCGGGAAGAACGCGCTGGACACGCCACTGGCCAGGGCGTCTTCCGGTGACACGTTCAAGACCCCGAATTCACGCAGTACACCGGCCAGCAGCAGGTGCGCCTGCAGATGGATGTGTGCGTAATCGGTGCCGGCGCGCACGCGATCGCAAAGTTCGAGCTGTGCGGCGTCAACCGCGCGGATCATCGCGGCGAATTCGTCCTCCGCGGCGGAATAGGTGCGGGTGATGTCGCTGGCGTAGCCGCCGAAGCTGGCCCCGGCGTCGATCAGGAAGCTGCGCACTGGCTTGGGCGGCACACGGTCACGGTCGGTGTAGTGCAGCACGGCGCCGTGTTCATTGAGCGCCACGATGTTGCCGTAGGGCAAGTCGTTGGCGTCCTGGCCGGCGGCTTGGCAATAGGCCAGATGGATGCCGAACTCGCTGGCCCCGGCGCGGAAGGCGCGCTCGGCGGCGCGGTGCGCACGTACGCCGATGCGGTTGGCTTGCCGCATCATCTCGATTTCATATGCGGTTTTGAACGCGCGGTGATACTCCAGATAGTGCACGACGGCGGCCGGATTGTTCGGGGTGCAATCACCCAGTGCACTGTGCGGCTCACCCACGATCGCGCAGCTGGCGAGGTCTTGCGGCAGATGCATCAACGCTTCGTCTGCTGTGCGAATGGTGAGGATGTCGAAGTGCTCTACCCAGTAGCCACTGGGTGCATCCGGCACCACATGCCAATAATCATGCGGCTGCAAGAACAGCAGCTTGGGGCGCTGGCCGGGGCTGATCAGCAGCCAACTGCCGGGCGCACGGGTCAGCGGCAGCCACGCTTTGAATTGCGGATTGACCGCGTACGGGTAATCACGGTCATCGAAGGCTTGGTAGTGCAGCGTGCCGCTGGGAATCAACAGGTGGTCGAAGCCGCCGCGTTGCAAGGCTTCGGCGCTGCGTGCCAGCAGGGTGTCAATGTGCTGCGGGTACAGCGAGGCAAGCGTAGCTGAGGACATGAGCAGAGTGCCGCGAGGAAAATGCGATTGTCGCGCATTGATCGTTGCGCTGCAGCTGACGCACTCAACTGGCCGGTTGCGTGGACCAGATGCGCAACCGGTGCCCGGCATCGCGTGACAACCCCAAAAATCGCATGCCGACCCAATATTGCCCCGGTGCATGCCCACGTGCCTGCCACAGCACATGCCCGCCAGTAATAATCGGTTGGGCTGCGTCGATCTCGTCGGGCAGGTTGAAACGCAGCTGAAACAATGCATCCTCGGGTAGATCGCGGTTGGCAATCAGCAACATGCCGCCAGACGATAGATTGCCGAGATGGCCCACGACTTCATCGGTCATGGTGTCGATGACCTCCACGATGCCGGACACAGCACGGCGCGGTTGGCGGCGCGATTCAATCCCCATGGCGAGCCTCCGGATCTTGCTGGTCGGCGTCATGCCCAAATCGCTTCAAACTATCCAAAGTGGCGCTCCATGCGGCTTCGGTGGGTGAGGCATCGTCGACCAACAAACGCATTTGGCCGGCTGCCAGTTTGCGCGATAGCGAATCCAGATCGTCATTGGCGATGCGCTGGCCACGACGATTAACAACCAGGATTTGTCCGGTCTGTGCACTGACCCATGCCAGCCTGAAGCGATGGCTCTGGCCATGTTCGTTCTGGACTTCCATCCAAACGGGTTCCTGCAGACCGCGCAGTGCTTGCTGTGCCAATTGCTCTTGATCGGACAGCTGCGTTTCGGGGGGGGCTGCGGCAGCCACCTGGCCCTCACCCAAACGCGATTGGTTGCCGTATTTCGACAGCAATTCCTGGCAGGAATCGGCGGTTGCCGCATGGCCATTGATCAGATGCTGAGTAATGACTTCGGCGCCTTCGGCGTGATAGCCCACTTGTTCCAGCGAGCTGCGCATGCATTCGATATCGGCCTGCGGCAGCGCGCCCTGGCTGCCATCGGTGCAGGTGTCGATGATGCGGGTGGTGACTTCCAGCAATTGGTGCCACGCATCGGAGTGGTCACCACTGCGCAGATGTGCCAGTGACAGCACGTCAACCCACGCTTGTTCCAACAATGCAGTTTGAAACTCCGGCAAATTACGGCCTTGGGTGCGACGGGCAATTTCAATCTGTGCACGGCTGCGTGCCACTTCCAATTTTTCACGCCCGCGCGCGGCTTCGACTTGCCTGCGTTCGGCCATTTCTGCTTTGCGGGTCATCGCCTGCAGGCCCGACTGCAGGGTTCGATTGGCCTCAATGAATGTATCAACCGTGCAGTCGGGTTCTTGCTGGATAGTCAGCACCGCACGTTGCAGCAATCCCAACCACTGTGGATCCAGATCCTCTTCCGGCAGCCATTTGGCACCGGCTTGCGATACCGAATTCAATAATTGGCGGGCGGGATGATTGGCATCCACGAAGAAGCTTTGATCACGCAGTGCCATTTGCAGTAGCGGCAGTTTCAAGCGATCGACCAATGCATCTCCAATACTGGATTTACGCAGATTGCCCTGCAGCTGGTTGACGAACATCACCAGCAAGTCGAAGGTGTCATGGTCGGCTTGCGACAACGTCACGCCATGCCCATGCAGTTGGCGCGCCTGTGCCAGCAGGATTTGCCGGTATTCATTCACCGAATCGGCACTGACATTGCCGGCGCGCATCCGCTGCAGCCCAGTCAGCACGTCGTCATGCTGCAAGAGTTGGCGGACGCGCTCGTCACGCGCACCCGGGCGCAACTTGCTAAGCAGGCTGCGACGTTGATCCAATAGCGTTTGCAGCATGCTGAAACCGGGGTCGGTTGCGGTGGTCGATGGTTCGGGCGGAACCTGCGCAATCGGCGGCGGTGCAAACTCGCCGGGATCGGTGCTGCGCAAGGGGACGGTTTCAAACATCGCGGGTGGTGGTGTGGACGGGGCGGTGTTTTCGGCTGTGGCACTCCTTGCAGCGGAGCCAGGACGTACACGTACCGGCACGAAGCTCAAATGCGGCAAGATTCCGTCTTCAATCAGCCGGGCGTTGAACGCTTCCAGTAATGTCGGATAAAACTCCACCATGCTGCGTTCAAACTGCTGGAACAGTTGCAGTCTGGCGTAACGCGACAGGGTCAACGCAGCGGCCGCTTCCGCCAAGGCATAGCACAACGTGTGCGGTCCTAACGGCAGGTATTCACCTTGCAATGCCGGGGTACCTGCCAGCACACCAAATCGCAGGCCCATCAGCTGCAGGCCAAGACTGTTACGTGCCTCCATGCGGCTGGCCATATTGTCCAGCGTGGCATCGTCGCTGACCTCATCATCGTCCAGCAAGCTCAGCTCGACGGGGGGGGGCTCGGCATCCGCAGTCGATGCCGCAGTGGCCAACCGGTTGCTGTCCACGCTGGCCATGGCCGACTCGATTTGCGCCAAGAAAATCCGCACAAAGGTTCTGGAGCCGGCGCCCAGGCTGCGAATCGATGTCAGGCGTGCATCTTCCTGTTTGGCGTCGCTACCGATGGGCGTGCGCGCGAGTACCAGCTCGGCCTCGTGCAAGATAAAAGGCAATTGCTCATCGAATGCATTGCGCGCCACACCCAGCAAGTGTTCCAGCACTTGTTTCGGATAGCGCGGCAGGCGCGCTTTGGCAAGCGTATTCGATGCAGTGCCCGTGGATGTGATAAAGGTGGCGTTGGCCATCTGCGCCCCCGATGCGCGGACAAGATGTGCATGGTATGCGCGAACCGGCGTTGCCTCAATCCGTGCCGATCGTCACCATCGTTGACACGCAGTTCAGTCTAGGAACAGGCCAATCACGTCATTGGCAAACCGGCGACCCAATTCGGTGGGGCGCAGCCAGTCCGGATCGGCTTCCAGCCAGCCATTGGCGCGGGCCTTGGCAAGCCGGGTGGCGATGACATCCCTCGGCAGCCCGGTGCGCGCTTCAAACAGGGAGAGCGGCACGCCCTCGTTCAGGCGCAAGGCATTGAGCATGAAGTCGAATGGCAGCCGCTGCGCACTCAGGTATTCATCGCCGCCCACGGCGTCGGCGGTACCGGCTTTTTCGCGATACAGCTCCGGGTGACGGAGTTTCCAGCGTCGCAAGACTTGCTGGCTGGCCCCCAAGGTCAGCTTGCCGTGGGCGCCGGCACCAATACCCAGGTAGTCGCCAAAGCGCCAATAGTTGAGGTTGTGCGCGCATTGCCGGCCGGGTCTGGCGTAGGCGCTGGTTTCGTATTGGTCGTAGCCGGCAGTCGCCAGTTGCGCCTGGCAGGCCTCCTGCATGTCCCAGGCACTGTCGAGATCAGGGATCCCGGCGGGTGGGCGCGCGGCAAACTGGGTGCCGGTTTCCAGCGTCAATTGGTAATGGCTGATATGGGTGGGGGCAAGGGCAATCGCGCGTTCGACATCGTGCCGGGCCATCGCCAAGGTCTGCTGTGGCAGTGCATACATCAGGTCAAGGTTGACATTGTCGAAGCCGGCATCCTGCGCGGACTGGATGGCGCGCTCGGCGTCGCGGCTGGAGTGGATGCGGCCCAGACGCTGCAAGCAACCGTCGTCGAAACTCTGCACGCCAAAGCTCAGGCGGTTGACGCCCGCGGCGCGGTAGCCGGCAAACGGGCCATGTTCCACCGTGCCGGGGTTGGTTTCCAACGTGATTTCCGCGTCGGGGGCAAACCGCAGGCGCGCGCAGGCTTGCTGCAAAAAACGATCAATCGCCTCCGGTGGGAACAGGGAAGGCGTGCCGCCACCAAAGAACACGCTATGCACCACTCGGCCCCACACCAGCGGCAGATCAAAATCCAGATCGGCCAGCAGCGCATCAACATAGGCCTCGATGGGCAGCGTGCCCTTGGCCGTGTGCGAATTGAAATCGCAATACGGGCATTTGCGTACGCACCACGGCAGGTGGACGTAAAGCGATAGCGCTGGGGGAGTCAGCATGGTTGCAATAGGTTTCGCAACTGGATAAGCGCCATCCCGCGATGGCTGTCGCGGTGCTTGATCTCGGCGGGCAGGTCTGCCGCACTGCAGCCGTGCGCGGGCGAGAAAAACACCGGGTCATAGCCAAACCCATTGCTGCCTTGGCGGGCATGCAAAATGCGGCCTTCCCACACGCCCTGTGCAAGCAGCGGCAGTGGGTCGTCGGCGTGTTGCAGCAGCGCCAGCACGCACACAAAACGCGCGCTGCGCCGGGAGTCCTCCACGCCGGCAAGTTCGCCCAGCAATTTTTCGATATTGGCGTTGCTATCGCCATGTGTGCCGGCATAGCGTGCCGAATACAAGCCCGGCGCACCGTGCAGGGCATCCACGCACAGGCCGGAATCATCGGCCAATGCTGGCAGGCCACTGGCGCGTGCGGCGTGGCGTGCTTTCAGGAGTGCGTTTTCGACGAAGGACAGCCCGGTTTCATCAATATCGGCAATCCCGAATTCAGATTGCGCATGCAGGGTAAAACCGTCACCCAGCAGGGCGCGCAACTCGGCCAACTTGCCGGCATTGCCGCTGGCCAACACCAATTTCATTCGGCCAACGCGGCTTGCTGTGCGGCAAACAGCTCGGTACAGCCTTGCTCGGCCAGCACCAGCAGGGCGTCGAGCTCATTGCGCCGGAACGCATGGCCTTCGGCGGTGCCTTGTACTTCGATGAAACCGCCGCCGTCGTTCATCACCACGTTCATGTCGGTGTCGCAATCGCTGTCTTCGGCGTAATCCAGATCCAGCACCGGCACGCCGCGATAGATGCCCACCGAGATTGCGGCCACTGCGCCAAAGATCGGACTGCGCTTGATGTCGCCTTTTTTCAGCAGCCCATTGACCGCATCCACCAAGGCCACATAGGCGCCGGTAATGGCGGCGGTACGGGTGCCGCCATCGGCCTGCAACACATCGCAATCCAGCGTGATGGTGCGTTCGCCCAACAGGCTGCGATCCACGCAGGCGCGCAGGCTGCGGCCAATCAGGCGCTGGATTTCCAGTGTGCGTCCGCCTTGCTTGCCGCGCGCGGCTTCGCGATCGCTACGGGTGTGGGTGGCGCGCGGCAGCATGCCGTATTCGGCGGTCACCCAGCCCTCGCCCTTGCCGCGCAAAAACCCCGGCACCTTGTTATCCACGCTGGCAGTGCACAGCACGCGGGTATCGCCAAAGCTCACCAGCACCGAGCCTTCGGCATGGCGGGTAAAGCTGCGTTGGATGGAAACATGGCGCAACTGGCTGGCGCTGCGGCCACTGGGACGGGAGAGAGACATTGCTGAAAGCCGACAATCTACGGGGCGCTAGATTACCATTGCCTCTTTGTAGGCTTTGGATTGCCCATGATCCGCAGCATGACCGCGTTTGCAGCCGGCGAACGCAGCACCGAATGGGGTGTGCTTTCCGGCGAATTGCGGGCGGTGAATCACCGTTTCCTTGAACTTGGCTTGCGCCTGCCTGATGAGTTGCGTGCATTCGAAGCGCAATTGCGTGAGCGGGTGGCGGCCAGGGTGTCGCGTGGCAAGCTGGATCTGGTGCTGCGCTTGCGCAGTACCGGCGGTGGCGATGCGCTGCAAGTGGACGAGGCGTTGCTGGCGCGGCTGGGGGATCTGGCGCAGCGCCTGGATACCCGCTTCCCGCGCTTGCAGGTGCAGTTCACCGAGTTGCTGCAATTTCCGGGTGTGGTGCAAGCGCGTGGTGTGGATGCCGATGTCTTGCAGCGGGAAGTGTTGGCCTTGCTGGATGGGATGTTGGACGATTTTGTGGCCGCCCGCGAACGCGAAGGCGGCAAGTTGGCGCAGGTGATTGCCGGACGCGCCGATGCCATCGGCAAGATCGCTGCCGAAGTGCGTGGCCTGGTGCCGCAGATTCGCGTCGGGCAGCGACAAAAGCTGGAAGCGCGCTTGCATGATCTGGGCACCGCGTTGGACCCCGGCCGCCTGGAGCAGGAACTGGTGATCTGGCTGCAAAAACTCGATGTGGATGAAGAGCTGGACCGGCTGGATAGTCACCTTGCCGAATTGCGCCGTATTCTCAACGGTGGCAAGGACGCGGTGGGGCGGCGCCTGGACTTTTTGCTGCAGGAGTTCAATCGCGAAGCCAATACCCTGGGCAGTAAATCGGTCGATGCCCGCACCAGTAACGCCGCGGTGGAACTGAAAGTGTTGATCGACCAGATTCGCGAGCAAATCCAGAACATCGAGTGACAGGCAGTCAGCAGCCCATGCGCGGAACCCTCTACATCGTCGCGGCGCCCTCGGGTGCCGGCAAATCCAGCATCGTCAATGCCGTGTTGGCACGTGACGCCAATATCCGGCTGTCGATTTCGTTTACCTCACGGCCGCCGCGCCCGGGCGAACGCCACGCCGAGCATTACAACTTCGTCACTGCGCAGGAATTCGAGGCGATGGTGGCCGCCGGGGATTTTTTTGAACATGCCCGGGTGCATGGCGATTGGAAAGGCACCGCACGGCAATCGGTGGAGCCGCACCTGGCGCAGGGCCGCGATGTGTTGCTGGAAATCGACTGGCAGGGCGCACGCCAAGTGCGGGCCATGATCCCAGATGCGGTCAGCGTGTTTATCCTGCCGCCCTCGAAAGCGGCGCTGGAAGAGCGCATGCGCAAGCGCGGGCAGGATTCGGAGGCGGTCATCGCGCAGCGTCTTGCCGCTGCACGCGAGGAAATGAGCCATTACGGCGAGTTCGATTATGTCATCGTCAATGAAGTGTTCGAGCTGGCGGTGGCCGAAATGTGCAGCATCTTCACCGCCAGCCGGCTGCGCAAAGATGCGCAGGTGGCGCGGCATGCGCGCTTGCTCACCTCGCTGCTGGTGGACCCGTGATACAGAAGTTGCTTCGGCTATGTGCTTGATTTTCAAGACATGAGCTTGCCAGTTGTGTTGTGCCAAGCTATACTTGCCAACCCCTCGTATCACTTGCGCGGCCTATCGCCGCAGGACAGACATGGCCCGTATTACCGTTGAAGATTGCCTGCAGGTTGTCGATAACCGTTTCGAACTCGTGATGATGGCGTCCAAGCGTGCGCGCCAATTGGCGGGTGGCGTGGAGTCGAAGCTGGACAACAGCGAAGCGCAGGACAAGCCCACTGTGCTGGCGCTGCGTGAAATCGCAGCGCGTGCCATCGACACCGGTTTCATTGATGCCGTCGAAAAGGCCGAGCGCGAGCGCAAAGAGCGCGAGGCGCTGGAATGGGCTGCTGCTGAGGTTGTTGCTGCCGACGACGACATGAAGGGCGACGACTGAGCACCCACGCACTGAGTGGTGTGCCACGGCGGCCCCTCGGGGCCGCTTTTGTTTTTGGTGGTTGCCAATGAATTTCGAATGAAATTCGTTTGCGGCTGCGCGGCGGCAAGGTTAGGCTCCACACATGACCCCAGGAGATCCTGCGCTCGCCATGCTCGTAGCCGTGCCCGCAGGGGACGCGGTGCCAGGTTATGTGCACGCATTGGAGCGCGCCGCCAGCTATCTGAGCGAAGCGCAGCGGGGCCTGTTGCGTCAGGCATGGGCGGTGGGCGCAGCCGCACATGAGGGGCAGACCCGCAAATCCGGGGAACCCTACATCACGCATCCGGTGGCGGTTGCGCAGGTGTTGGCCGAACAAGGGTTGGATGTGGAGACCTTGGTGGCGGCAATTCTGCACGACACCATCGAAGACACCCCACTCACACGTGCCGATATCGCCCGGCAATTTGGCGAGACCGTGGCTGAATTGGTGGATGGCGTCACCAAGCTGGACAAGCTCAGTTTCAGTAGCCGGCAGGAAGCGGCCGCTGAAAGTTTCCGCAAGATGCTGTTGGCGATGTCGCGTGACTTGCGCGTGATTTTGATCAAGCTGGCCGATCGTCTGCACAATATGCGCACATTGGGCGCACAGTCACCCGAAGCGCGCCGGCGGATCGCCATCGAAACCCTGGAGATTTTTGCCCCGATTGCGCAGCGGCTGGGCATGAATCTGATCAAGGCCGAATTGCAGGATCTGGGGTTTCGCGCGTTGCATCCGTGGCGGCATGCGATCATTGACAAGCGCATTCATAGCCAACCGCTGGTGCGGCGCGAGGCCTTGACCCAGATCGAAGCGAAATTGGCGCAGCGGTTGGCGCTGGAAAAGCTGGACCACCAATTGGTGGGGCGGATCAAAACACCGTGGAGCGTCTATACCAAGATGCGTTCGCAAGGGCGTAGTTTTGACCAGGTCATGGATGTGTTCGGCTTCCGGGTGGTGGTGGCGAGCGTGCCCGATTGCTATCACGCGTTGGGCGTGGTGCATGCGGTGTACAAGCCGCTGGATGGGCGGTTTCGTGACTTCATCGCGATTCCCAAGGCCAATGGCTACCAGTCGTTGCACACGGTGTTGTTCGGGCCGTATGGCTCGCCGATCGAGGTGCAGATCCGCACCCTCGAGATGAACTTGATCGCCGAGCGCGGGGTGGCAGCGCACTGGGCCTACAAGATGGGGATCGAAACCGGCGGCAATAGCGCGCAAACCCGGGCTGCCAACTGGATTGCCAATCTGGTGGAAAGTCAGCGTGGCACCGGTTCCTCGCTGGAGTTTCTGGAAAACGTCAAGGTCGATCTGTTCCCGGACGAAGTGTATTTGTTCAGCCCGAAAGGCGATATCCTGTCGTTACCACGCAATGCCACCGCGCTGGACTTTGCCTATGCGGTGCATACCGATGTGGGCAATCATGCGGTCACCGCGCGCGTGGACAAGAAATTGGCACCACTGCGTACCAAGCTGGTCAGTGGGCAAACCGTGCAAATCATTACGGCGAAATCCGCTGCGCCCAGCACCCAATGGCTGGAGTTTGTGGCCACCAGCAAGGCGCGTACTGCCATCCGCCAGCAGCTCAAACAGCTCGAGCATGAAGACGCGGTGCAGTTGGGCCACTACATGCTGGATCGTGCGTTGGGCGCGCAAGGCACGGCACTCGATCGGATTCCAATGCCGCGGTTGGACGCCTACCTTGCCGATAACCGTTACTCGCGGTTGGAGGCACTGCTGGCTGATATTGCGTTGGGCAACCGTATGCCCGTGCAAGTGGCGCAGGCCTTGGCCCAAGAGCAACCGCAAAGCCCCGCCAAGCCGGGTGCACGCAACCCGGCTGCCACCCTGTCGCAGGAGCGCATTCTGATCACCGGTGCCGAGCGCGGCGTGATCAGTTTCGCGCAATGTTGTTTGCCGATCCCGCGTGATGAGATCATGGGTTATCACAGTGCCGGCAAAGGCATCGTGGTGCATCGACTGGAATGCCCGAATGTGGCCGAGTACCGCAAATCGCCGGACCGTTGGGTGGCGATTGGTTGGGATCGCGAGGTGGCGGGCGACTTCAGCGTAGCCATTCGGATCGAAGTGGAAAACCGTCCCGGCGTATTGGCGCAAGTGGCAGCCGCGATTGCTCAGGCCGAATCCAATATCGACCGTGTGGAATATCTGGAGCGCGATAGCAATATCGCGGTATTGCGGTTTGGTATCGACGTGACCGATAGCCGGCATTTGGATGAAGTGATTCGTGGTGTGCGTCGGTTGCATGTGGTGCAGGACGTGCAGCGCTGTTGAAATTGGAGCGCGCTTGACGTGCGGGCAATGAGCTATCGAGCAGTGGCGCTCTACAATAGGCCGATTTCCCACGTGCAAGGACTTCAGCATGCCTCGTAACGCCATTCATACCGACGCCGCCCCCGCCGCCATTGGCCCGTACTCGCAGGCCACCCGCGCTGGCCATCAGGTGTTCTTCAGTGGACAGATTCCGCTGGATCCTGTCACTGGTACGCTAGTGGACGGTGGTATCGAAGCGCAGGCACGGCGCGCATTCGATAACTTGAAAGCGGTGTGTACGGCTGCTGGCGGCACGATGGACGACATCGTGCGGGTCGGTCTGTACCTCACCGATTTGTCGCAATTTGGCACCGTCAATGCGGTGATGGGCGAATATTTTGCGCAGCCGTATCCGGCGCGTTCCACCATTGAAGTGTCGGCCCTGCCCAAGGGCGCGGCATTCGAAGTGGATGCCATCATGGTGTTGGGTTAAGTCTTTCGCTTGACCGCTTGACGCATGCCTGCGGCAGCGCCCATCGCCATTGCCGACGTTGAAACGCCACTCACGGTATTGGCTGGCGTTGGCCCCGCGCTGCGCGAAAAGTTGGCGGCACGCGGGTTATTGACCCTGCAGGATCTGTGGCTGCATCTGCCCCGCAGTTATGAAGACCGTACCCAACTCACACCGATGTCTGCACTGCGGGCCGGAATTGTCGCGCAGACTGAAGGCCGGGTGGAGTTGGTGGAGCGCAGTTTTCGTGGCCGCCCGGTGCTCAAGGTGGTCTTGGTCGATGCCGGGAATCAGCGCTTGACCCTGCGGTTTTTCCATTTCCGCGCGCAGCAAGTGACGCAGTTTGCCAAGGGCGTGCGGGTGCGGGTGTTCGGCACGCCGCGCCCGGGCCAGTTGGGTTTGGAAATCGTGCATCCCAGTTATCGGTTGCTGGATGACGACGAGCACGCACTGAGCCAGTCGCTGGATCCGGTGTATCCCGAAATTGAAGGGTTCGGTGCGGCCAGCATTCGCAAGTTGATCGTGCAGGCGTTGCAACGGTTGCCGAGTGAGGATGCGCTGGAATTGTTGCCGTCGGCATGGCTTGCGCGCTTGCGCTTGCCATCGTTGCGGCAAGCGATTGTGTATTTGCATCAGCCGCCGCGTGATGCCAACGTGGCCTTGTTGCAAAGCGGCCTACATCCGGCGCAGCGGCGCTTGGCGTTGGAAGAATTGTTGGCCCACCAACTCAGCCTGCGGCGGCAGCGGCTGGCGCTGCAAGCCGAGGGCACGCGCTCCTTGCGCGGCAGCGAAGTGCTGGTTTCGAAATTGGAAAACGCGCTGCCCTTCAAGCTCACTGGCGCGCAGGCGCGGGTGTATGCACAGCTGCGCGAGGATTTGCGCCAGCCCAAACCCATGTTGCGGCTGGTGCAGGGCGACGTGGGCAGCGGCAAGACCGTGGTGGCGGCAATGGCGGCGCTGCTGGCGATTGCCGATGGTCGCCAAGCCGCGCTGATGGCGCCGACCGAGCTGTTGGCCGAACAGCACCTTGCCAACTTGCGGGCATGGTTGGAGCCCCTGGGGCTGCGTGTGTGCTGGTTGGCGGGCAAGGTGACCGGCAAAGCGCGCACCAAAGCGCTGGACGAGGTGGCCTCGGGCGCGGCGCAGTTGGTGGTAGGCACCCATGCATTGATGCAGGAGGGTGTGGCATTTCATGATCTGGCATTGGCCATCATCGACGAGCAACATCGCTTCGGTGTGCACCAGCGGTTGGCGCTGCGTGAAAAAGGGCGTGGCAGCATCCCGCATCAACTGGTGATGACCGCCACCCCGATCCCGCGCACGCTGGCGATGAGCGCCTATGCCGACTTGGATGTGTCCGCCATCGACGAATTGCCGCCCGGACGCACACCGGTGACCACGGTGGTGCTGTCCTCCGAACGCAGACCCGAGTTGATCGACCGCATCCACGTCGCCTGTGCCGAAGGGCGGCAGGTGTATTGGGTGTGCACCTTGATCGACGAGAGTGATGAAGTGCAGGCGCAAGCGGCACAGACCACGTTTGAGGCGCTGCAGGACGCGCTGCCGAGCGTGCGTGTCGGGCTGGTGCATGGCAGGTTGAAGGCTGCGGACAAGCAGGCCACGATGCTCGCCTTCAAGGCCGGTGAACTGGACCTGCTGGTGGCCACCACGGTGATTGAAGTGGGCGTGGATGTGCCCAATGCCTCGCTGATGGTGATTGAAAATGCCGAGCGTCTGGGCCTGTCGCAATTGCACCAGCTGCGCGGGCGGGTCGGGCGCGGCAGCGCGGCATCCAGCTGCGTGCTGCTGTATCAAAGCCCGCTGGGGCAGATGGCGCGGCAGCGGCTGGACACCTTGCGGCAGACCAATGACGGCTTCGCAATCGCCGAAAAAGACCTGGAGCTGCGCGGCCCCGGCGAACTCCTGGGTACGCGTCAAACCGGTATCGCCAGTTTCCGGATGGCCGATCTTGTACGCGATGCTGACCTGCTGCCGCAGGTGCACGCACTGGCGGATGACCTGCTGCAGACCGCGCCGGCGGTGGCCGATGACATCATCCAACGCTGGATTGGCGCGGCCGCACGCTACGCCTCGGCCTAGCGGTGTAAAACCCGTGCGCTTGCCCTTGGTAGCCCCGCAGCGCACAATCCAATGGCAAACTTTGCCATTACTGGAGCTGCGCCATGGCGACGATGAATATTTCCCTGACCGATCCGCTCAAGCAATTCGTCGATGAAGAAGTGCGCGAAGGCGGGTTTTCCAGCACATCCGACTACGTGCGCGATCTGATCCGCCAGCGCCAACGCGCCAAAGCGGAAGAGTTTCTGCGTCAGTTGATTGCCGAAGGCATGGCGTCGGGCCCTGCTACACCGCAGGAACCAGATTTTTTCGACAACTTGCGCCAGCGTGCACACCAGCGTGCCGAGCAAGGTAAGCGCTAAGTGAAGCCCATTCATTGGCGCGATCCCGCACGCCATGATTTAGAGGATGCTGCCAGCTGGTACGCACAACAAGGCGGGTTTCTGCTGGAAACGCGCTTCATTGCAGCGGTGGAATCCACATCCCTGCTTATCCGGCAGCATCCCGCCGTAGGCTCAGCGCGGCACGCCAACGCAGTGACGGGCTTGCCTGCGCCGTTGCGCTATTTCTTGATCAAGCACTTCGAACGTTATCTGCTTTACTACCTCGACCTTCCCACCCACGTTGAAGTGCTGCGTATCTGGAACAGCGCACGCGGGCTTGCAGCCTTGATGGAAGGAGACGCATGACCGCCGTCGCAACCGCTGCGACGTGCATCCGCACACTGTCTGCAATTCTCTTTGGAACACATCCCGCATGCCCAGCCTGAACTGGATCGGCAAAGCCGCCGTCGTCAACCACCACCAGGACGTGCCGTTCCGCCTGCTGGAGCCGGTGCAATCGTTGTCCTGCGGGGATACCGAAACCGGCAACCTGATCGTGCAAGGCGACAACCTGCTGGCGCTCAAGGCCTTGCTGCCGCGCTACGCCGGGCAGGTGAAGTGCATCTATATCGACCCGCCGTACAACACCGGCAACGAGGGCTGGGTCTATAACGACAACGTCAACTCGCCGGAGATCCGCCGCTGGTTGGGCGAGGTGGTGGGCAAGGAAGGCGAGACCCTGGACCGGCACGACCGCTGGCTGTGCATGATGTATCCGCGGTTGATGCTGCTGAAGCAGTTTCT
>NZ_CALMPC010000070.1:0-27851 GCF_937872235.1 uncultured Thermomonas sp. | reverse complement strand
ATATCAAACCGGTACTTGGCCGGATATACCCCTTCCATGCCTCGGCCGCCCTGCCCATTGGTGCCGCCGCCGAGCACATTGCTCCAGTCGCGCACCACGCTGCTGTCGGGGGCTTGCGGAGTATCCGTGCAGTGCCAGCTGCGGGGGTCCGGGCCACGCTTGGTGGGGCAAGGTGCAAGGGTGGCCTTTGCCGTGGCGGCAACGGCGGAGCCGGCACCGGGTTGCAGCGTGTTGGTGCGCGGCGCGGCAGGCGCAGGCATTTCGGCATCAATGCGCCGCAGCAACTGGGCAAGATAGCGCGGGTCGTTGTACAGCCGGCCCATGTCTGCATTGCGGCCAGCGGCGGCAAATTCATCCGGCGTCATGGGTTTGCTGTACACCACGGAGCGGCTGCTCCAGTCGGTGACTGCAGGAATATTGCCGGGGTCTGTTTGCTTGTCCGTTGCATGCGCAGAGGACAGTCCGCAAAGACCCATTGCGCACGCAAGCGCAAGCGAATTGGTGTAACGCATAGATGTCCCCCTGAAGTCGAATCTGGCATGCCAACAAAGTGGCGGCATTGTAACCAGATGGGCGTCACACAAACGGAAAGAGCATCTTTATTTTTTTTTCGTAATGTGCGTTTGAGCTAAAAAGTGACACGGGAGGTCAGTTGTTGCCGTGTGAGGGTTAAGTATTCGAAAATTAACAAGTGGTCTGGTAGGGTGAAGTCACATAAATTGCTGCAGTGCAGCAATAGTTTTGCGAAATCCCCCCCCGCAATGTCCTGGATGTCAGCGCCGGACTTGCCCCACCGCACGGTCAATCCAGTCCGCTACCGCACGGGTGTAGTTCGAAGCCAGGCCCAGCTGCTGGTTGATTGCGCCGTGTTGCATGGCCTCCGGTAGCACCTGCATGGACATGCCAAGCGCGCGCGCGCGTTGCTCGAGTTTGCGTGCTTCATCACAGGGTGCGGTGGGAAAGTGGCGGGTGCTGGAGCACACCAGCAGCATCGGCAGCGCGTTGCGGTTGAGTTGTTGCAGTGGCGACACCGATGCCCAGTAGGCCGGGTCACTGCCGAAGGCGTCGTGATACAGCTGAGGTACGCGCGCCTGCCCCATCAAGGCCGGCACATCCAGTGCGCCGCTGTCCAGTGACACCACGCCCAGTGGACGGCGTGCACCGGCTTGGCGCAGCAATGCAGGTGCACTGCCCAGCAGGGCCACCAGATGGGCACCGGCCGAATGCCCCATCAGCACCACGCGCTCCGGATCCGCCCGCCATTGCCGCGCATGCTGTTGCACAGAAGCCAAGGCGGCAGCCACATCGCGGGCTTGGGTCATGGGGTCGGCCGCTGGCTCCAGCCGGTTGTTGACCGAAACAAATACAAAGCCTTTGCCCAGCCAGTACGTCGCTTTGTTGTCGACCACACTGGCATAGGCCTTGTCGCCACGCCGCCAGCCGCCACCGTGCACCATGAACAGCACGGGCGCGTTAGCGTGCAGCTGGGCGGGCAGATACACGTCGTAGCGCTGCTTGGGGTCTTGGCCATAGGCGATATCACGCTCAACGTTCGCACCTGGCGGCACACTGGCCAGCAATGCCCGTTCATGGCCTTCTGCATCGCTTTGCAGGCCGTCCTGCATGTGTTGCAGGATGCGCTCGCGAATGCGTTGTTGGGCGGGAACCGGGCTACTTGCAGTGGCAAGCAAACCCAGTGCAAGCAGGCAAACCAGAGTTGGGGCAGCAACGCGCATGGCCGGCAATCCATTGGGAGGTTGATGGCGACAACGCACGGCACGGACAAGTGGTTGACCTGTGGCCCTGAGTGACAGCTGTCATCGACGACCACTGACGCTTGCACGTGGCATGAGAATCCTGCTTGCGGACAATGCACAGCGTCCAATCCGGACGCAGGAGAACCCCCATGAATACCCAGACCCAATCCCGCCCAGTGTTTGCAGAGCAGCTACAGGGGAAAGTGGGTGAGTTGATGGATCGTGTCACCAGCGAGGCGCCCGGCGCAGAGCGTTCGCGCCTGTTGCGCTGGCTGTTGCTGGCGGTTGCCGTGTTTGTGTTGTGGCGTATCGGGCGCGGCGCGAAGAAACTGTTCTGGAGCCTGTTCGGGATCGGCATGGCGCTGTGGTGGAGCGGCGGTGCGGTGTGGTTTTTCCGGCACGTCAACTAACCACGATGGGGCGATGACGGATGGCTGATCTTGCGCCAGAATGGCGCCATCCCAGAGCACTTGTTGCCACGATGCCGAAAAAAATCGCGACCCGTAAATCCACCATCCACGGCAATGGCATGTTCGCAGTTGCCGCAATTGCCAAAGGCGAGCGATTGATCGAATACAAGGGCCAGCGGCGCACCCATGAGGAGGTGGATGCCGGTGAGAGTGGCGACATCGAAAGCGGCCATACCTTCTTGTTCACGCTCAACGATGCGTGGGTGATCGACGCCAACATCGAAGGCAATGCGGCGCGTTGGATCAACCACAGCTGCGCGCCCAATTGCGAGGCAGTGCTCGTGGAGGATGCAGGCGCGCCGGCAAAGTCGCGGGTGTTCATCGAGGCAATTCGTGCCATCAAACCCGGCGAAGAATTGACCTACGACTACGGCATCACCTTGGCCGAACGCCACACCGGGCGGCTGAAGAAAATCTGGGCTTGCCGCTGCGGCTCGAAAAAATGCACGGGCACGATGCTGAAGCCGAAGCGATAGCGTTCACTCGCCTTCGTGCGGCCAACTGATGCCAAGCTCACTGACCACCAGCGCGTTGCCGATGGCTGGCCAGCGCGGGTCGTCGCTGCGAAAGACGGTATCGCCAGTGGGCAGCGCCGTGGCAGTGGTGCGGGTGCGTGCAGCCAAGGTGACCCGATGAAACAGCTTGTCGCCTACCGCGTTGGCCAGCTTGCCACCGTGCCAGTCCTGCACGCTGCCGCCGTAATCCCAATCCAGTCCATAAAAACTGATCGGTGCGCCATTGCGTTTGACCAACTCGGCCAACGTCATTCCCGGGTGCAGGCCATTGACATCGTGCCAGCGTGAATCAGGATCGGTGATGCGCAATTCCTGAATCGGTGCATCCTGGTTGTTGGGTTGTTCGGGGTCGAGCACCAACTGCAGCCGCTGTTTGGCATCGTCGGGGAACACGGTCAGCACCGGCACTGCGCCTTCACCCTCGGCACCGGGCAGGCGGTCATCGCGCACATTGGTTTTACCAAACCGGGCTTCAAGTTCAGCGCGGGTGGTGAGTGGGCCCAGACTGCCGGGCAGTTCCCAGGTTTCTGTCGCTGCCGGTGCCGCGTGTGCTGCGGTTGCCGGTGCTGCAGTGGCCGCAGGCGCGGCGGATGCCGCCGTGCCGGGGTTGGGCGCAGCTGATGGGGCGGGTGTTGGTGTGGGCGTGCATGCACTGAGTGCTGCCACAAGGCTGCTGAGTCCCAGCGCGAAGATGCGCACAGAGGATGAGTTCATTTGCTGGGTACCGGTTCTGCGGTGGACGAGGCATTTGCGGTTGCGGCGGGGGGCGCAGGCAGTGCGGGTGCGGAGTTGCCAGGTTGCATCGTCGGGTCGCTGTTGTCAGCTGTGGCAGGCGTGTTGGCATCTGCCGTCGCGGTATCCTCGGCTTGCACTTGCGGGGTGGCGAGCGGGGGTGGTTGTGGAATGGCTACCCCGGGGTCGGGCATGCCGGTTACCGAACCGCCCTTGGTGGCGGGTGCGGGCAGGGCTTCGCTGCCGATGGTTGGGTTGCCGTCGGTGGGGGTGGGCTTGCTGCAGGCGCTTGCCAACATACCTGCAAGCAGCAGGCTGCCCAAGCGGGCAGCAAAACGAAGAGTAGGCATGTTCAATCCATCCGTAGCGTGATTTGGCTGGCGTCAATGTCCACGCGCTCGATGCGGCGACTGGCGATGCGCCCATACGTGCTGTCATCCAGCCGATACACGGGCTCTTCACGCGCGTAGTCGAGCAGCCAGCTATTGAGCATGGAACGAGCGGAATCATTCATCATTCCACCCAGTGCCGGCACATCCACCGACACGATTTCGGGATTATCCAGATGCAGGCCATGCGTGCCGGCATCAAACCGCAATCCACTTTCCAGCGCGAAATGGCCGGACGGCGAACGGCTGGCAGTGCCCGGCCCACCAATGCCGATATCCAGCTCCAGCCGCAGACGGCCGCCACCGGGCAGGCTCAACCGCGGGTTCAATAAGCTGAGGTTGAGTAGCCCTCCCAACTTCTTGTAATCGCGCGGGAACTTGCGATCCAGTTGCGCCTGCAATTGTGGTGCACTGAAATGGATATCGCGGCCCAGCAGCACGTCGGCCCCCAAGCTGGAGCAGGCACTGAGCAGGCAGGCAATGACAATCAGCAGGAAGACGACGCTACGGCGCATGAGGATGATGGCATGGGGAAAGTGCGCACCTTAGCGCGCAGCGGTGATGCTGTGTCAATCCGCTGCGCGCGTGGTGACCTCAATCTTCCTCGGGATGTGGCTTGTAGGTGTCTGCCAACTTTTTCTGCACTGCCGCTGGAACCGGCTCGTAATGGCTGAAATCCAGTGCATAGCGTCCGCGCCCGGCGGTGGCCGACTTCAGCTCGGCGGCATAGCCCTCCAATTCGGACAAGGGCACTTGCGCCCGAATCACAATCTCGCCACCGCGCAGGGCATCGGTGCCACTGATGCGTGCACGCTTGGACGATAGTCCGCCACTGACATCACCCATATGCTGCTCGGGGGCGCTGACTTCCAGGTCCACGATGGGTTCCAGTACCTGCGGGTGCGCGTGGGAAATTGCGTCCAGGAACGCCCGTTTGCCGGCCGCGATGAACGCCACTTCCTTGCTGTCCACCGGATGATGTTTGCCGTCGTACACCGTGACCCTGACGTCTTGCATCGGGTAGCCGGCCAATGCGCCGGCACCGAGGACCTGGCGCACGCCTTTTTCCACCGCCGGTAAAAATTGGCCGGGAATGGTGCCGCCCTTGACCGCATCCACAAACTCGAAGCCGCCGCCACGTGGCAGCGGTTCGATGCGCAGGAAGACTTCACCAAACTGGCCGGCACCACCGGTTTGCTTTTTATGCCGATGATGGCCTTCTGCCGGCAGGCTGATGGTTTCGCGATACGCAATCCGCGGAGGATGCGATTTCACCTCTACGGTGAAGCGGTCTTTCAGGCGTTGCAACATCACCCGCAGATGCAAATCCGACAGCCCGCGAATCACGGTTTCATTGGTTTCGGTGTTGTGTTCGACCGCAAACGCCGGGTCTTCTTCGGCCAATTTATGCAATGCCGTGGCCAACTTTTGTTCCTGACCTTTGCTGGCCGGCTCTACCGCCAGACCGAACATGGGTTTGGGGAAGTTGAGCGGTGCCAGATGGATATGGTCTTCGTCGTGCGAGTCGTGCAGCACGGCATCAAAATGCAGCTCGTCGATCTTGGCCACCGCCGCGATATCCCCCGGGATAGCCTGGCTGATTTCGATATGGTCTTTACCCTTGAGTTTGAACAAATGGCCGACCTTGAACGGCTTCTTGCCGTCATCCACAAATAATTGGGCGTCTTTTTTCACCGTGCCTTGGTAGACGCGGAAAATGCCGAGCTTGCCAACGAATGGGTCGTTGACGATCTTGAATACATCGGCAATCACATGCGCCGATGGATCGGGTTTGGCATCAATCGGGTCACTGCCTTTCATGAAGGGTGGCGAGTTGGCCTCGCCGGGGTGCGGAAACAAGGTTTCGGCAATGTCCAGCAATTCCTTGACACCGGCTCCGGTACGCGCCGACACAAAGCAGATTGGCAGCAAGTGCCCTTCCCGCAGGCATTGCTCGAAGGCATCGTGCAGCTCGGTGCCAGACAAGCCAGTTTCGCCCACATCCAGGTAGTGATCCATCACGGTTTCATTGATTTCCACCACCTGGTCGATGATCTTTTGGTGCCAGTCGGCGACCGCGCCGAGGTCGCTGTCACCGCTGGTTGACCCAAAGCAATCCACAACTTGGTTGCCGCCCCCTGCCGGCAAATTGAGCGGGAGCAACTCGGGGCCGAATTCCTCACGCAGGGCATTGACCAATCCGGCAAGATCGGCACCGGCATGTTCAATCTTGTTGATCACGATGGCACGGCACAGACTGCGCTGTTTGGCGTACTCCAGCATGCGGCGGGTGCCATGCGCGATACCGGTATCGG
Source organism: uncultured Thermomonas sp. (assembly GCF_937872235.1). NCBI lineage: Bacteria > Pseudomonadati > Pseudomonadota > Gammaproteobacteria > Lysobacterales > Lysobacteraceae > Thermomonas > uncultured Thermomonas sp. The sequence continues at coordinate 21,673 of NZ_CALMPC010000070.1, read as the reverse complement.
CATCCACCACAATCGCAACCGTTTCGACTGCCGCCAGCGCACCCAGTGCGGGGCCACGGAAATCGGGATAGCCGGGAGTGTCGATCAAGTTGAGATGGATGTGCTGGCCGGAACTGGCCAAGTGGTCGGTACTGGCAATCGCGGCATCCAGCGAGTGACCGCGTTCTTTTTCTATGGGATCGAAGTCGGAGACCGTGCTGCCGCGTTCGATGCTGCCTGCTGTTTGCAGTGCGCCGCCGGCATGCAGCAGGGCTTCGAACAACGTGGTCTTGCCGGCGCCAGGGTGGCCTGCCAAGGCCACATTGCGGATTTGTGATGTGCTGTAGGACATGAGCCCGTTCCTCCTTTCGGTGTGCGTGGAGAGAGCGTCATGGCTGTCCGCGTCCCACGCCGACGCGTGGGCGTTCGACGGGCGGTCATGGCATTGCCACCTTAGCGCAGCTGGCGCGCTCACGCTCGTGCAATGCAGCATTGACACAACGCGGGTGGCTTGCTGTCGGCACGCTAAACACAGTTCAGACCGGCCGGCTCCATTCAGCTTCGCGTCAAGCGTACAGTCGCAGTGTGGGCGTACGCCGGACACTTCCAACTCCCGGCGACGGGGATTTCAACATGAAGCGCCTTCTTGCCAGCTTGCTTGCCCTGGGCCTTGCTTCCGCCAGTGCCTGCGCATTTGCGCAGTCCAATTACGATGGCTATCAGGACAACAATGGGTACAACACCGGCTACGACAACGCGGCCAACAGTGATGGGTCGTACTACGACTATGCGCAGGTCATTCGGGTAGATCCGGTGTTGCAGAGTAATGCCAGCAGCTATGGCAATTACAACACCAACACCCAAGCGGGGATGCGTTGCTACGACCGCAGCTCGGCGGGCTATTACGACAACGGCAATAGCGATCCTGGCAATGGAAGTTACGGTAACGGCAGCTATAACAACGACAGCCATAACGGCTACGGTGGGCGCGGGCAAGGCAGCGAAGCCGGGCGCAACGTGGCCACCATTGCCGGTGGTGTGGTGGGCGCAGTCTTGGGTAGCAAGATCGGTGGTGGTAGTGGCACTTATGCCGCCGCCGCCGTAGGTTCGATGCTGGGCGGCATGGCTGGGCGCGGGATTTATGACCAGAATCAGCGCAATCGCTATGTGCGAGGCGGCACGGTGCGGGTATGTGATCCGCAACCGGTGCGCGATGGCTATTCGGGCAGCTATTCGAACGGCTATGCCAGCGATTACGGCAATGCCACCGCCTATGACGTGACTTACGAATACAACGGCCGCCGCTATACCCGGCGCATGAGCTACAACCCCGGCGATCGCCTGCGCGTGCGGGTGGATGTCTCGCCGCAATAACCTGCGGATCGTTTGGATCGAATACTAAAGAAGGGGCCGCGTTGGCCCCTTCTTCACGTCATGGCCTGGATGCTGGGCCAATGGATTCTAGGGTGCGGTGGGGGATACCTTGGCGGCTTCGATACGGCTGCCAGTGCGGGTGGTATGGCGTGGCACACCGTTCTCGTCCAGCACCGAAGCGATGCGGCTGAACACTTCCGGACGCGAGAATGGCTTTTTCATGAAGTCATCGGCACCGATGCGCTGCACATAGAACTGCTCGGTGGCCTGCGCATTGCCGCTGATCATGATGATGGGCACGTGCTTGGTAATGGGGTCACGACGCAGGGTGCGCAGGACGTTGAAGCCATCGACGCCGGGCAACACGATGTCGAGGAAAATCAGACCCGGGACTTCGCGGCGCGCGACTTCGATCCCGGTTTCACCATCATAGGCCACCAGCACTTCATAGTGGTTCTGCTGCAGCATGCGCTTGAGCAGGGCCACGATGGTGGGGGAGTCGTCAATCACCAGAATCCGGGTGCCGGGCTGGGCATTGCGGCGATCGCTATCGCGGCGTTCGCGCCCGGTATGTGGTTCAACCACTTCGCTGATAAGACCATCCGCGTCCGGCGAGAGCTGGCGCACGGCTGGTGCAGGCTGATCTGCCTGTCGTTTGCGTTTGAATAGGTCAAAAATGGCCACGTCCCTGTTCCCCGATTGGACTGCCGGCGCATATTACCGCGAACAGCCACCGGTTCGGCAATCCAAAGCGTGTATCTGGTGCCTGCTCTTGCGTCGTACCGGTTAGCGGCGGCCGTGGGCATCCTCGGCCAATGCCCGGAAAGCGAATAGCCGTGCGATTTTGCCCCATGCTATTGCGGCGCAGATCATGCAGCCCAGCAGCATGGCCAGTACAAAGCCGGCAAACCCCGCGCCTTGCAAATGCTGGCGCAGCGCCAACAACAGCAGCGCCGCCAACAGGCTGCATAAAGTGGGCAGCAGGTAAGCGCCCAACACCGCAAGTGGGCGCTTGCACAGCAAGGCCATGCCACGCCACCATGCCTTCAGTGCCGAACGCAGGCGTGCATCGGCGGCCAGCCAGCCACGACCAGCCTCGATGCCGGCATGTGCCAGCAGCAACAGCAGTACGCCGATGCCGGTGGCGATATTGCGGCCGGTGTCCACGTCACTGGCCAAAACGGCGTGCTCGTGCAGTTTTTCATTCATGCCAAAGCCCATCGCCATGATGGCTGCCGCAATTCCCAATGGAATGACCGACCACAACAGCAGGCGCAGCATCGGACCGTATTCGCTGATCCCGCCACGCAGCAGGTCGCCAAATCCCAGTGGGCTGCGGCTGCGTGCCGCAGCGATGGTGGCCCCGGTCAACAATGGGGAGGCCAGCAACAGCAGCAACCCCGCGCTGCGCACATTGGCACCCAGTACATCGAGTGTGGTGCCGGGTGCCATCAGGGCATCCAGCAGCATGGTGGGAGCCTGCCCGTTGGCAATGGCAGTGGACTGCAAGGAGTGGTCCAGTTGGCTGCCCAGCCAACTCCACAATGGCAGACCGGCAACCAGTGCACAGGCCAGGGTGGTCAGGATCCAGAGCAGGAGCAAGCGCCATTGCAAGGCAGTGCCGAGGGCACGGGGCAAAGCGGTGCGGGCGCGCAGCGGGCGAGTCGTCGTGTTCATGGTGGGATTCTCAGACGGTAGCCAGCAGTGCGAAGAAGGATTGCAGCAGCGACGTGAAATCGGCAAACCAACGGCGTGCTGCCTGCGGTTGCGGCTCCAGTGTGTAGCTGTCATTGAGTTTGTTGGCATCCATCCGCAACAAGTTGCCGGGATCCAATTGTGCGGAGACCGCCTTGCTGCGGGTGACCAATTCAAGGCGCTGCCAGCTCTGCTGCGTGGTCACCGGGTAGTCGCGGTGGCTGCCGTCAGCAAAATTGACGCGCAAGGTCTGCGCGGGCTTGACCGTATCGCGGCGCACCACAATGACGGTGTGATATGGGAACGGGCCGGCACCGGCTTTTGCCTTCGGGTGCTTGGCTTTCCATGCTTTACGTACGGTTTCGATGGCTTTGTCGATCTGTGCGCTCCCCACCAGCACTTGCTTGCCTTGGTAGGTGAGATAGCCGGGCATCGGCAGCCGCTCCTGGCTGCTCATGCTGCTGATGCGGTCATCGGTTTTGCCGGTGCCGTAGATGTAAGCATCGAACGCGGCGTTCACGATCAGCGGCTTGCCGGTGCCCTCGGCCAGCGCATCACGCAGATCTGCCAGCGACGGGTGGCGGAACTTCCAGCGTTCGTAATACAGCTGCATCGCCCGTTCCATCGCCGGCGTGCCTACCTGGGCTTCGATTTGGCGCATGGTGGTCGCGGTGCGCGTGTACACCGTGTTGTAGCTGCCACTGGACAGACGTACCCATGAATTCAAGCCAAGCGGGTCGGCCGGGTCATTCAGGTTTGCACCCAGGCGCTCCATGTCGAATGGCGTGATCCTGGAGCCAATTCCCAGCCGTTTCAACCAATCGGTGGTGAGCACAATGTCCTGCTTGCGCGCGGTCATCATGCGTTGATCCCAATACTCGTTCATGCCTTCATCAAGCATGGGTTCTTCGAATTCGTTGGAACCCAAAATGCCGTAGAAGTAGCCGTGACCGAATTCGTGCACGGTGACGAAATCCAGCATGAAGCGGCTGGGGCTGCCCGCCGCAACTTGATCAGTGCTGTCGGCGGTGAAGAACGTGGGGTACTCCATGCCGCCGGCTTCAGCCGCGCCATAGGGCGGAATCACCGCGGTTGCCGTCTTGTACGGGTACGCACCCAGGGTTTTTGAGAAATATGCGAGCGAGTCAATCGTGGCCTGTGCCACCGGCTCGGCATTGCTGGTGTATTCCGGGTGGTACAGCACCTTGACTTCGACCGGCCCCAGCGGGCCATTCCACGTTTTGATCAGTGGCTTGGCGTAGCGCTTGTCGGCGGTCCACGCAAAATCGTGCACATCGTCTTGCACATAGTGATGCGTGGTTTTGCCGGCGTGTTCAACCGGCGTGCCCTGCAACTGGCCGGTGGCACCCACGGTGTAATCCTTGGGTACGGTCAGCTGCACGTCGTAGCTGCCGTAATCGGCATAGAACTCGCTGTGCAGATGGAATTCGTGGGCGTTCCAGCGCGGCGCGGTGGCACCGCGTTCGCCCGGCAATTCCAGTACACCGATCTTCGGGAACCACTGGCCAATCAGGTGGAAGCTGCCGTAGTAGCCGGTGCGCGCCACCACGCGCGGAAGTTGGTCGAAAAAGTCGATATCCAGGGTGGTGGCTGCGCCGGCGGCAACGGGGGTGGGCAGGTCGATGCGCACCACACTGCGGTCGGTCTTGGGGCCACCGTCAGGCTGCACGAAACTCCATTTGGCCACCGCGCCACCTTGTGCCACCTTGTCCAGGCGGATATAGCCGTATTCGCCATCCTTGGTGGCTACGTTGCTGCGGAAGCCGCCGCTGCTGGCGCGCTGCTCGGTCATGAAGGTGCTGCCCGGGCCATCAAACCCATTCAAGTACATATGCAGGTAAATGCTGCACACCGGCTGCGCGCTGCGGTTGCGCCAGGTGAGTTGCTGTTTGCCGGTCAGGGTGTGTTTGACCGGGTCAAGCTCGGCCGCGATGGCATAGCGGACAACGCGGTCGGACAGGCTGGCTTCCTTGCCCGTGCGTGCGCCACCCCACGCATTGGCAGTACTGGATTGCAGCACGCTCCCTGCATCACGACCGGCCAGTGGAATCGCGGCGCAACTACCGGTTGCGATGGGGGTGGCCGATGCGGGTTCTTTTGCCGAGGCAGGCAATGTTGCTAGCGCAAGCAAGGCGGGCAGGGCGATGATCAGACGGGAACTGTGCATGGGGGCGTCAATGGCGGCACAAGGCTTCTACAGTGTGCGAAGCCAGCCGGCATGGCAACATGCCGATGGTCACGGATAAGCGGAGTGGATACATGGAAGACCAAGCGGCCAGTGTGAATGTCGCACTGGCACATGGCCTGCAATTGCTGGAAACCGCACCAGCGCTGGCTGCGCAACAAGCGCGTGAAATTCTGGCCAGTGTGCCGGGCCACCCCGCTGGCGTACTGCTGTCGGGTCTGGCGGCGTCCGCGCAGAGGCAGTTTGCGCAGGCTGTCGAAATTTTGCGGCCGCTGGTGCAGGCACAAGCGGGCTCGGCGGTGGCGTGGCTGGCGCTTGCCGATGCGCATTTCGGGTTGGGGGATGATGACGCCGCCGATGCGGCGTACATGCAGCACGTACGCCTGAGTGTGCACACGGCAGAACTGATGCAAGCGGCCGATGCGTTGGCGCAAGGTGATTTGCCCGAGGCCGAAACCCGCCTGCGTGCGCGCTTGCAGAGGCAGCCCACCGATGTGGCCGCACAACGCATGTTGGCTGAATTGGCGGCGCGACTGGGTCGCAATGACGAGGCCATCACGCTGCTGGAACAAGTACTGCAGCGTGCGCCCAGTTTCGATGCGGCGCGCCAGAACTTGGCAACCGTACTCAATCGCGGCAATCGGCATGCGCAAGCCTTGGTTGAAATCGACTACTTGCTGACGCGTGATCCGTCCAGCCAGAGCTTGCAGAACATGCGTGCGGTGGTGCTGGGTAAATTGGGTGACTTCGATGCCGCCATCACCACCTACGAAGGCGTATTGGCGAAACTTCCGCAGCAATGGCAGGTGTGGCTGGGTTATGGGCATGCGTTGAAAACTGCCAACCGCAGCAGCGATGCAATCACCGCGTATCGGCGTGCGCTGGCGATCAACCCGGGCTTTGGCGGCGCGTGGTGGAGTTTGGCCAATCTGAAAACCATGCGTTTTGATGCCGCTGATATCGCCGCGATGCAAGTGCAACTGCAGCGCCAGGATTTGGATGACGATGCTCGCCTGCATCTTGAATTTGCACTGGGCAAGGCGCAGGAAGATGCCGGTGCCGATGCCGCCGCGTTTGCCCACTATGCACGTGGCAATGCGTTGCGCCGCCGGCAACTGCCCTACGATGCCGGCATGATGCGTGTACGCACGCAGCGTGCGATGCGCACCTATACCCCGGAATACTTTGCCGCCCGCGCTGGTAGTGGCAGCACAGCGCGGGATCCGATTTTTGTGATTGGGATGCCACGGGCCGGCTCCACCTTGATCGAGCAAATCCTGTCCAGCCACCCGCAGGTGGAAGGCACGATGGAATTACCCGCCATCATCGCCATCACGCGTGAGTTGCGTCAGCGGGATGGCAATCCGGAAACCACCGCGTATCACGATGTGCTGGCAGGACTGGGGCATTCGGAATTGCATGCGCTGGGCGAAGACTATCTTCGTCGCTGCCAGCCGCAGCGGCGCGAGGGCAGGCCGTTTTTCATCGACAAGATGCCGAACAATTTCGCGCATGTGGGGTTGATTCATTCGATTTTGCCAAATGCCAAAATCATCGATGCGCGTCGGCATCCACTCGCGTGCTGTTTCTCCAATTTCAAACAACATTTTGCACGTGGCCAAGCCTTCAGTTACGACCTTGCCGATATGGGCCACTACTATGCCGATTACGTGGCATTGATGGCGCATTTCGATGCGGTACTGCCGGGCCGCATCCACCGTGTCCTCTACGAGGACATGGTGGCCAATACCGAAGCCCAGGTGCGCGCCTTGCTGGACTACTGCGAGTTGCCGTTTGATCCGCGCTGTCTGCGCTTTTTTGAAAACACCCGGGCGGTGCGTACTGCCAGCTCGGAACAGGTGCGGCAGCCGATTTACACCGACGGATTGGCACAGTGGAAGCGCTTTGAGCCTTGGCTAGGGCCGCTGAAGCAGGCATTGGGCCCGGTGTTGGCGCATTATCCGCAGGTGCCGGTGGTAGAGGAGTTGCCGGATTTGCGTTAAAAACACGTAATTCAATCAAGGTCGATCTTGAGCGATGCTTGGGGCATCTTGAAAACAACAACAGCAATTTCAACTCGGAGGGGAGTCCGTGATGCAAACCAGAACGTCTATTCGTCGCTCCCGCGGCGCATTCCGCAATATCCGCAAACTGCCGCTGGCGGCCGCAGTGGTACTGGCCTTTGCCGCACCGGTATGGGCGCAAAGTGCGACTGAGCAGGCACCTGCCAGCAAAGAAGCCGGCAAGGACAAGGACACCCGTACCTTGGGCACGGTCACGGTAACCGCGCAAAAACGCGAGGAAAACCTGCAAAAAGTACCGATCAGCCTGCAAGTGTTGGGCAATGAGCAGCTGGAACAGCAAAACGTCCAGAGCTTCAACGATTACGCCAAACTCATCCCCAGCTTGAGTTACGGCACCGCCGGTGGTGGTGTGTTCTCCGGGCCGGGTTTCGTGCAGGTGTACATGCGCGGTGTGGCCAGCGGTGGCGATGGCAACCACTCCGGCTCACAGCCCAGCGTGGGCATGTATCTGGATGAGCAGCCGATCACTACCATCCAGGGCGCGCTTGATATCCACATGTACGACATCGACCGCGTCGAAGCACTGGCCGGCCCGCAAGGCACCTTGTACGGGGCCAGCTCGCAGGCTGGTACCGTCCGCATCATCACCAAAAAACCAGATCCCTCCGGCTATGCGGCCGGTTTTGCAGTGGAAGCCAATGCCATCGACGGTGGCGGCATCGGGCATGTGCTGGAAGGCTTTGTCAACTTGCCGATCAACAGCGGCAGCGCGGTGCGTTTGGTGGGCTGGCAAAAGCACGATGCCGGCTATGTGGACAATCTGCATGGCACGCGCAAGTATCCCACCTCCGGGATCGTGGCCGACAACGCCAACTTGGCCGAGAACAACTACAACACCGCAGACACTGCCGGTTTCCGTGGTGCTGCGCGTTTTGATATCAATGATCGTTGGACGATTACGCCGCAGATCATCGCGCAGAAGCAGAAGGCCTACGGCAGTGCCGGCATCGACCCGATGGTGGGCAGTGCCGCCGCAGGCTATGACGCATCCACCGCAGGAATGGCGGTCAAGCATTTCCATCCGGAATCGTCCGATGACCGTTGGTGGCAGGCGGCGCTGACGGTGGAGGGCAAGATCGGCAATTTCGACCTGACCTATGTGTTCTCGCATCTCAAGCGCGACGTGGATTCCGAATCGGACTACAGCGATTACGGTTATTGGTACGACGCACTGGCCGGCTACGGCGCGTATTTCTACGACAACAGTGGCGCGCTGGTGAATCCATCCCAGTACATCCAAGCCACCGATGGCTACACCCGCACCAGTCATGAGTTGCGCATTGCCTCGCCGCAGGACAACCGTTTCCGCGTAGTGGCCGGGCTGTTTTGGCAGCAGCAGGAACACCAAATCCATCAGCGTTACCGGATCGACAATCTGGCCGATTCGTTGTCGGTCAGCGGTTGGCCCGACACCATTTGGCTGACCCAGCAGGAGCGCCGCGACCGCGACCAGGCGATCTTCGGTCAGCTCAGTTTTGATGCGACGGACAAGTTGGAATTGAATGCCGGCGGGCGTTGGTTTACCACCCGCAATAGCCTCAAGGGTTACTTCGGGTTTGCCAATGGCTATTCGTCCGGCAGCAGTCTGGATCCTGTCAATCGCTATGGCGAAGCCGGTTGTTATGCGCAGTACGGTGCCAAATCGAATTGGGTGCCGTTTGAAGGTGCGCCGTGCGTGGTGGTGGATAAGGGGGTGAAAGAAAACGATGCCATCTACCGCCTCAATGCCACCTACAAGATCGATGACAAGAAGCTGGTGTATGCCACGTGGTCGCAGGGCTACCGCCCTGGTGGCATCAATCGGCGCGGGACCTTGCCGCCGTATGTGTCGGATTTCCTGACCAACTACGAGCTGGGTTGGAAGACGTCGTGGGCCGGCGATACCTTGATCTTCAATGGTGCACTGTTCCGCGAAAACTGGAAAGATTTCCAATTCTCTTATCTGGGCCAAAACGGGTTGACCGAAATCCGCAATGCCAACCAGGCCAAGATCGACGGCCTGGAGCTGGATTTGACTTGGGCGGCCACCTACAACTTGCAAATCTCCGGTGGTTTCGCATGGTATGACGCCAAGCTCACCGCCAACTTCTGCGGCTGGCTCAAGCCCGATGGCAAGCCCGAAACCGTATGCCCGGCCGGCTCCCTGGATCCCAATGGCAATGTGATCAGCGGGCCACAGGCACCCTCAGGCAGCCAGCTGCCGGTGACGCCGCGCTTCAAGGGCAGCTTGAATGCTCGTTACACCTTCGACTTGGGGTCTGGCGAGGCGTATTGGCAGGCGTCGTTGTCGCATGCGGGCAAGCGGCGCGTGGATATGCGGCAGGCTGAAACCGCGTTGTTGGGTTATCTGGACAGTTACAGCTTGCTGGATCTCTCCGCTGGTTGGCGCAAGGACAGCTGGGCGATTGATGTGTTCTTGAAGAACGCCACCAACGAGCGCGCGCAGATGAGTCGTTTCGCCCAATGCGCGGCGCTGACCTGTGGCCACGAGCCCTATACCGTGATCGCCCAGCCGCGTACATTGGGGGTACGGTTCAGCAAGGAATTCTGAGTTCAGTTGACCGGACGTTGTAAGCCGAAGGCCGCCGAAAGGCGGCCTTCGTGTTGCATGCAGTGGCGAATCATTTCCTAGCCGCCTTGTCCATTGTTTCCCGCACCGGCAAGCTGACATTGCACAGGTCGATATGGCCTGGCGGGTCGGTATAGAAATCGTCCTTGCGGTTGCGGCGTGCCTCGGTGGCGTCGATAAAGGCCTGGCTGTCGGTGCGCAGCAATTGCAGCGGGGTGCGTTGTTCCACCGGGACTTCACTGGCCAGCTTGATCGACACAATCGGCGTGCGCAGTTTCGGGTCGGTGTAGAAGCCCATCGGGGCCGGCCCTCGCGGGATCACGCTGAGCAACTCCATGCCTTTCACCACCCGGCCCACCACGCTGAGCTGATGATCCAGTGCACGTGGCGATTGGCCGGTGACGACATACAGCTCGGCGCCAATACTGCTATCCGGGGCATTGTTGCGGCCCGCGCCCAGCGTGCCGTAGCAATGCGTTATCCACACCTTGCCGGTCTTGGGGTTGCGCCCCACCGGGAAGCCATCCACAAAGCCTACCTGCGGTGCCCAGCCATCCACATCGGGCAGGCGGTCGAAGTGCACGCCGTTGTCGCTGCGGGTGAATTCGGCGGGTAGATGGGTTTGGGTGCCGGCAGGATACGGTTTGGCTTTGCCGGCTTCCTCGCCATCGGGGTCACCAAACTGCACCACGAAATTGTCTTGCGAGCGGTAGATGTTCAAGCCATCCCAGAACCCGCCTTTGGCCATGGTCTTGATATTGGCCACGTGCTCGGGGGCAAACCCCGGCGCCAGTTCAATGATCACGCGGCCGCTGGCCAGCTCCATGTACAAGGTATTGGCCGGATCGAGATCGCGCCACGCACTGGCCGGCGCGGCGTCGATGATGGCTTGCGCGGATTTTTGCTTGGCCGGCGTTGCGGCGTCGGCGGCCAGTGCGGGCAGGGCAATGCTGGCCGCGATGGCTAGCGTGAGCAGGTGGATACGCATGGACACCTCCGATGGATGTGCCAAGCGTAGCTGTTGCCCGTCAGTTCGGCGAGCCCCGCTGTTGCCGTGTGGCGGATACTGCGGCGCCTGTGTGCGCGGCAATGAACTGCCGCACCTGCGGGTACACCTCGGTGCGCCAGCGACGGCCACTGAAAATGCCGTAGTGGCCAGCGCCTTGCGCGGTCAGGTGTTTGCGATGTGGTGCCGGAATGCCGGTGCACAGGTCATGTGCGGCGCGGGTCTGGCCTTGTCCGGAAATATCGTCCAGCTCGCCTTCGATGGTGAGCAGGGCGCAGTCCTGGATCTTCGAGGGGTCCACCCGCTCACCGGCCACATCCCACAGTCCGCGTGGCAGCAAGTGCTCCTGGAAGACGGTGCGAATGGTGTCGAGGTAATACTCGGCCGGCATGTCCAACACCGCGTTGTATTCATCGTAAAACTTGCGGTGTGATTGCGCCGAACTGAGATCGCCCTTGACCAGATCCTGATAGAAATCCCAATGCGAGGTGCCGTGGCGCTCGGGGTTCATCGCCACAAACCCCATGTGTTGCAAAAAGCCCGGATACACGCGGCGACCTGCGCCGGGGTAATTGGCCGGCACCGTATGGATGACGTTGTTTTCGAACCACCACAACGGCTGGCGGGTAGCCAGATTGTTGACCGAGGTGGGGGATTGGCGGGTGTCGATGGGTCCGCCCATCATCGTCATGGAACACGGCACCGCTTCGCCGCGTGCGGCCAACAGCGAGATCGCCGCCAATACCGGCACAGTGGGCTGGCACACGCTGATCACGTGTAGATTGTCGGTGCCGATATGGCGAATGAATGCCTGGATGTAGGCAACGTAATCATCCAGCGTGAACGCGCCGCGCTCGGCCGGCACCATGCGTGCGTCGGTCCAGTCGGTGATGTACACCTTGTGGTCGGCAAGCAGGGTGCGCACGGTGTCGCGCAGCAGGGTGGCGTGATGGCCAGACAAGGGTGCCACCACCAGCACCACCGGGTCATCTTTCATGCGCGCCAGCCCGTCGGCTTGGTCGTGGTAGCGCTTGAAACGCAGCAAGCGGCAGAACGGTTTTTCCACCGCCACGCGCTCCACCACCGGGATGGAGAGCCCTTCCACGTCAATCTGATGGATCCCGAATTCCGGCTTTTCGTAGTCCTTGCCCAGCCGGTACAGCAGCTCATAAGAGGCCGCCGTGCGTGGCGCACCGGGCAGGCTGGACAACCAGCTTTCATGATTGGAAAACATCTTGGCACCGGCGTCGGCCCAATAGGTGCAGGGCGCCAAGCTGGCGCGCCAGAGTTCATGCCATTGGTAAAGCATCATTAGTGTGGTTCAACCCCATTTGCGGCGATGCAGCATACCGTATCGCATGTTAGCGGTTGTGACCTGGGTCGCGGATCAGCCTGGAAGCTCCAATGCAGTGGCGTGTGCTACCAGCGCCGGTGACAGCCAGCAATGCGAGCCTAGCGGGTGCAGGCCAAGTGCGCGCAAGCGGTTGCGATAAAACACGGCGCTGCGCAGCTTGAATTCGTGCTCGTCACCCACCGCACCATCGCTGCGTGTGAACACTTCGATGAAGGCCACGCCGCCACACAACTCGGCCAATGCGGGCAAGCCCAGATCCAATTCGCGTGCCTCCAGATAATGCAGCACATCGCTGCACACCAACAGATCGACCGGCGCACAGGGGCGCAGATGCTGGAAGTCGGCAAAGCGTGCGTGATGCAGATTGCGGGCGCGGCCATGCCGCGCAATCGCATAGTCGCTGCTGTCAAAGCCCAGGTACTGTACTTTGGGGCGCAGTTTCAGCAGTGCTGCGCGCCACGCACCCTCGCCACAGCCAATGTCCAACACGCTGCGTAGCGGGCGCTCCAAGTGGTATTCGGCGGTAGCCACGGCCAGCGCTACCTTGCGCGCCAGCCGCGCTGCGCCACCAATTCCTCCGCTGCGGTACCAGCGGTCGAAATAGGCGCGATCGTAGAGTTTGCTCATCGTGGCATCCTAGCGGCAATTCGTATTCGAGACCTGGCATGGCCTACTTGCTGACCAAAACGCTGCATATTGTGTTCGTGATGGCATGGATGGCGGCGGTGTTCTACCTGCCGCGTATCTTGGTCAATCTTGCCGAAGTGGGCGATGCACCCGCTGTGCGCCAACGTTTGCTGTTGATGGGGCGGCGGTTGTACCACTTCGGGCATGTGATGTTTGCCATCGCATTCTTGCTGGGCTTGGTGTTGTGGCTGCATTTCCACATCGCCGGTGGCTGGCTGCATGCCAAGTTGCTGCTGGTGGCACTGTTGCTGGCGTACTACATCGTGAGTGGTCGCAAATTGAAGCGTGCAGCGCAAGGCATGCAGCTGGGATCCTCCACGGCACTGCGCTGGTTCAATGAGTTGCCATTGCCGCTGCTGGTGATGATCGTGTGGCTGGTGTTGGCCAAGCCGTTTTGAGCTGGGTGAGAGCAGCGCTTGGCTGCGCCCGACATGTCACGGTTTTGGCAGATTCACCGGTACGCCATTGCCGTCACATGCGCCCTTGGCGCACAGCGCCGCACGCAGGCGCGGAGTGGCTTGCACGATGATGTGATACAGCGCGTTTTGCTCCAGCGAGCCACGCACCGCGTGGCTGCCGGGGCCGCTGGCCCACACGCCCACGTCTTCGCCACCGTGGGTTTCGCCGTTGAGTGGTACCAACGCTTCCTGCATGTAATCGACGGCGGTGGTGTCCACGTTGGACAGGTCAGGCCGGCCACTGGCGGGCATTACCAGCTGCCTGGGCCAGTGCGGATAGCGCTTGGGTCCAGCCGGTTGTGCGTCGGTGCCGCCGGTATTGCCTGCGCCGTTGGCATAGTTCAGGGTGGTGTAAGGCAGGCCCGCCAAATCCAGCGCCAGCTTGCCGGGTACGCCGTCAAAACTGTTGCTGCCGCGCACCTTGCCCAGGATGGGATTGCCTCGCGTGGGGTAACCGACAAAGTTGAGGGTGTGCGAATGATCGGCGGTTACCAGGATCAAGGTATCCGTGGTTGATGTCATGTCCATCGCAACCCGTACTGCATCCGAGAACGCAATGGTTTCATCGAGTGCGCGGAAGGCGTTGCCATCATGGCTGGCCATGTCGATGCGTGCACCTTCGACCATGAGGACATAGCCCTCGCGATGGCGAGACAACTGCCGGATGGCAGCGGCGGTCATATCGGCAAGGCTGGGTTCGACTGCGCCATCGGCTTTGCGATCCACATCAAATTGCATGTGGTCGTAATTGAACAACCCCAAGACCGGGGTGTTGTTGGGGTGAGCGGCCAATTGTGCAGCGGTTTCGACATAGGCCCCTTGCGGGTGTGCCTGCTGCCATTCCTGAATCAGGTTGCGCCCATCACGCCGCAGGCCGTGTTTGTCGGCAAGCCGTGAATCACTGTCGGCTGTTGTCAGGAATTCTTTGCGACCGCCCCCCAGCAAGACCGATGGCCCGCGCCCGGCGCGGGTGGCCTCGATCAATTGCAGGGCGATGTCCTTGCAGCCTTCAGTCACTGCCTGCGCGGGCAGGGTGGCATCGTTTTCCCAGTTGCGATTGGGTACGTGTGCATAGGTCGCCGCCGGTGTGGCATGGGTGATCCGTGCGGTCGTCACGATGCCAGTGGCAAGGCCTGCGGCATCGGCCAATTCCAGCCAGGTTTGGGTGTGCTTGTCCAAGCTGTCGGCGCAATTGTTTTTGTCGCCGGCGGCAACCCCAATGGCACCCATGTGCGATTTCACGCCGGTGGTAATGGCCGTCATGGTGCCGGCCGAATCCGGGACTTGGGAGTCGGTGTTGTAGGTTTTGCTAAGGGCGGTGGCCGGGAAATCCTCCCAGCTCAGGCGGTTTTCTTCGCCACTGCTGCCCTTGCGTTGGCCTTCCAGAATGCGTGCTGCGGCGACGGTGGTCAGGCTCATGCCATCGCCCAGGAACACGATGACGTTTTTGGCCCGGCCGCTCATGGCGCCGCGCTGTGCAGCCTGTGCGGCTCCATCACGGTACCACCAAGCAGGCGTTTCTCCGGCCGGGTGCGCCACGCGGGGAACATCGACCTGGATGGAACTGGCTGCAGGATTTGGCGGCGGCACACTGGCGCAGGCGGCAAGCACCAGGCTGAAGGTCAGTGCGAGTGGGCCAGCGATGCGATGCGAGATGGTCATTGCATCATTATGGCTTGTATCCAAGTCCGCAGTGTTGCACGCATGACACTGCCGCAAGGACGAGCCGTCAGGTATCGTTTGCGCTGGTTTGGATGAGCTCGCCCGCATGTTTGATTGGTGGTTCCGCATCAAGTTCTGGAAGCGCGTGGCCGCGGGCTTCGTGCTGGGCGCGCTGGCGGGATGGATCTTCGGGCCGAATGCAGATGCCTGGTTCAGCCCGTTGGGGGATCTGTACGTCACGCTGATCAAAATGATCGCGGTGCCCTTGGTGTTTTTTGCCGTGATCAATGCGGTGGCTTCCTTGAGCGGGCAAAAATCCATCGCCGCGCTGGCCGGGCGCACCTTTTTGTGGTTTGCACTGACTGCGATACTGGCGGTGGGCGTCGGCTTGTTGTTTGGCTGGTTGATCCAGCCGGGTGCCGGCGTAGGCACTTTGAAGATTGCATCGGACTATTCGCCCAAGGATGTACCCAGTGCGCTGGACATGCTGATGAATCTGGTGCCAGCTAACCCCTTCCAAGCCTTGGGTGGTGCGGCAAGCGCGGAATTGAGTGATGGCACGAAAGTATTGGTGCCGCGTAATGGCACCGTGCTGCAGGTGATTTTCTTCGCGGGGCTGGTCGGCTTTGCGATGGTCAAGCTGGGCGAAAAAGTAGCCGGCGTGCGCAAGTTGGTGGGCGAAGCCAGTGAGGTGATGATCCAGGTCACCCGCTACGTGCTGGAGTTCACCCCATTGGGGACGTTTGGTTTGATTGCGGCCCTGGTCGGTGGTTATGGGTTTGATCAGCTGCGGCCGTTGCTGATGTTTGTGGTGGCGCTGTACGCCGCTTGCGCGTTCCATATGGCAGTTGTTTACAGCAGTTTGTTGCTGCTGCACGGGCTTAACCCGCTGAAGTTTTTCCGGGGTGCGGCTCCGGCGATGGAAGTGGGCTTTGTGGCCTCCAGCAGTTTTGCCGCGCTGCCGGTCTCGCTGCGCAGTGCAACCCACAATTTGGGTGTGGACAAAGATTACGCCGCATTCGCGGTCCCGCTGGGGGCCACCATCAAAATGGACGGTTGCGGCGCGATTTATCCTGCATTGGCCGCAGTGTTTATTTCGCAATATGCGGGAATTGAATTGTCGTTGACGCAATACCTGATTATCGCGTTGGCTTCGGTCTTGGGAAGTTTTGGTACCGCCGGGGTGCCGGGTACCGCCGTGATCATGGCCACCGTGGTGTTGTCGGCGGCAGGGTTGCCACTGGAGACCATCGGTTATTTGTATGCCATCGACCGCGTGCTGGACATGATGCGCACGATGACCAATGTCACCGGCCAGGTGTTGGTGCCGGTCTTGGTGGCGAAAGAAACCGGGATGCTTGATCGTGCAATCTATGAGGCTGCACCGACCAATGTCGGCCTGCGTGAGGGTGATCCCAGCTAGCGGTTTTGATTTGTGTGGTCGTAGATTGCGATTGCTCCTGCAGATAGGCAGCCCTTGCTGAACAGGGACAAACGCAGTGTGCCTGCGGCGGGTATGGCTTGGTGAAGATTCAGCTGGCGCGTGCTGAAATCGACTGCGGATCAGGGGAACACCCAGCGGAGTAGCCAACATGCCCAAGAACAATACCATCGCCGTCGCTGTGGCCGCCTTATTGGTTGGTGGCGTGGCCACCGCCGGCTACATGAATAGCCGCAGTCACTCAAACACGACTCCCGTGCCACAGGCCGTGCCCGTCGCCGCACAATTACCTGCACCGACCACCGCAACTGCCTCTGCACCAGCGACGATGGCGGCCCCGCTTGCAACTGGCTTGATCTATGCCGATGTGCTGGATGTCAAACCAATCAACGCACGCGAGCCGCTGTATGCCAGCGTGATTGGCAGTGAGCCGATTCGCGAATCCAATACCGTCAACACGCCGCAGCAGGAATGCCGTGACGTGGTAGTGCAAGAACGTTTACCCGAACGCGATGGCAATGTCGGTGGCACGGTGGCCGGCGCGCTGATCGGTGGTTTGGTGGGCAATCAGGTGGGGCGTGGCAATGGCCGCAAGGCCGCGACTGTGGCCGGTGCGGTCGGTGGCGGCTATCTCGGGCATGAAATCGACAAGCGCCACCAGGGTGGTCGCGTGGTCGATCGCACCGAGCGTCAATGCCATACCGTGAATGCGTCCTCCACCCGTTCGCAAACCGTGGCTTGGAACGTCACCTATCGCAATCCCGATGGCAGCACCGGCCAGATGCGCATGGACAAGAAGCCCGGCAGTCGCATTGCGTTGGGTGATGGCAGCAGGACCGTGGGCTATGACGTCACCTATCGCTACAACGGCCAGCAGCGCACCGTGCGCATGGATCATGCGCCGGGCACGCAGTTGCCTGTGATCGATGGTCAGGTGGTTACGCAAACGGCATCGGTCGAGGGGCCGGTCAGTCGCTGAGCCTGTTGCGACAGTCGTGAACCGCCCCAACGGGGCCGGACACTCCGGCCCCGTTTGCTTTCCGGCAGAACGTTCGCGGACACTGGCAAGAACGGCATTTTGCACAGAATAATTGGGCAAATCGAACGTACCGATTGCACGGCCTGCGCGATTACAATGGCGGTTCGTCCAAATCGACCTCGCATCCATGGCCCTGCATCCGTACGATCTGTTTGATGTCCGTTCCCTGCTCAGTGAAGAAGAACGTGCGGTGCAGGACACCGTGGCGCGCTTCACCGACGAACGCGTGATTCCGATCATTGGCGATGCCTTCGACCAGGGCCGTTTCCCCAAGGAATTGGTGGCGGAAATTGCCGATCTGGGGCTGCTGGGCAGCTCGCTTCCCGAGAAGTACGGTTGCGCGGGTTTGAATGGCGTCAGCTACGGCCTGATTTGCCAGGAGCTGGAACGCGGTGATTCGGGTATTCGCAGTTTCGTGTCGGTGCAAAGCTCGTTGTGCATGTACCCGATCTATGCCTATGGCAGCGAAGAGCAGCGCCAGCGCTGGTTGCCGGACATGGCGGCAGGCAAGGTGATCGGCTGCTTTGGTTTGACCGAACCGCACGGCGGTTCCGATCCGGCCAACATGAAAACCCACGCCAAGCGCGACGGCGATGATTGGGTGATCAATGGCAGCAAGATGTGGATTACCAACGGTAATCTGGCCGATATCGCCATCGTGTGGGCGCAGACCGACGACGGCATCCAGGGCTTCCTGCTGGAAAAGGGCATGCCCGGTTTTTCCGCGCAGGAAATCAAGCACAAGATGAGTCTGCGTGCGTCGGTGACGAGCGCGCTGTTCTTCGACAATGTGCGCGTACCTGATGCCAGCCGCCTGCCCAATGTGAAGGGCTTGAAAGGCCCGCTGGGCTGCCTGACCCAAGCCCGCTACGGGATCACCTGGGGGCCGATCGGTGCGGCGATTGCCTGCCTGCATGAAGCGCTGAATTATTCGAAAGAACGCATCTTGTTCGACCGCCCGGTGGCGGCCACGCAAAGCGCCCAGCTCAAGCTGGCCGACATGGCGCGTCGCATCACCACCGCGCAATTGCTGGTGCTGCAACTGGGCCGCCTGAAAGATGCCGGCACCATGCAGCCGGCACAGGTGAGCTTGGCGAAGTGGAACAACTGCCGCATGGCGATTGACATCGCCCGCCAGTGCCGCGACCTGTTGGGCGGTGCCGGCATCACCACCGAGCACGCCGCCATTCGCCACGCACTGAATCTGGAATCGGTGATTACCTATGAAGGCACCGAGACCGTGCACCAGTTGGTGATTGGCCGCGAGCTGACCGGCATCAACGCGTTCTGATCTTGCTCGTCATTCCGGCGTTTGCTGGAATGACAAATCGGAGAGAGCATCATGGCGTTCCCCGACATCCACATCGAAACCGAGCGGCTGATCCTGCGCCCACCGCATGCCGAAGATTTCGATGGTTTCGCACAGATGCAGGGCGATCCCGATGCCGCGCGCTTCATTGGTGGCGCGGTGAGCCGTGCGGAAGCTTGGCGGCGTTTTCTGTGGCAACCCGGCGCGTGGCTGGTGCAGGGGTTTGGCATGTTTGGGGTGATTGAGAAGGCCACCGGATTGTGGCTGGGCCAGATCGGGCCGTGGAAGCCGGAAGGCTGGCCGGGCAACGAGATTGGCTATGCGTTTCACCCGCGTGCTTGGGGTAAAGGCTTTGCCACAGAAGCCGGTAGTGCCGCCATTGATTGGGCATTTTCCAGCCTCGGCTGGAGCGACATCATCCACTGCATCGATCCGGACAATATCGCCTCACAAAATGTGGCGAAGCGCTTGGGCTCGACGCTGCAAGGCCCGGGCACCTTGCCGCCGCCGTTTGAACATGTGGCCATCGAGGTCTGGGGCCAGACCCGTGTGCATTGGCAACAACGACACCTGCCTTAATTCAATCACGAGAACAGCATGAGCTTCGCCACCGTTCCCAATCCCATTCCGGCCCGCATGAAGGGGCTCAACCGCGCTGAAATTTGCGATGTCAATTTCAGCGAGTTTGTGAAAGGTTGGGCGGGCACGCCACAGTCAAAGCCGGCGCCGGGGGAAGCCATCCTCGAGGGCAGTGCACTCACTGCGCAGGGCTTTCGCGAGCTGTTCGAATCGCAGTTGATTTCGCGGCATCTGGATTTGATGGCGCGTGTGCTGCGGGTGCAAAACAAGGTCTTCTACACCATTGGCTCCAGCGGTCACGAAGGCAATGCGATGGTGGCGCGGGCGGCGCGGCATACCGACCCGGCCTTCTTGCACTATCGCAGCGGCGGCTTCATGGCCGAGCGCTTCCGCAAATTGCCCGGCATGGATCCGATCATGGATTCGGCACTGAGTTTTGCCGCCAGCGCCGAAGACCCGGCCAGCGGTGGCCGCCACAAAGTGTGGGGCAGCAAGCCGTTGTGGGTGTTGCCACAAACTTCGACGATTGCTTCGCACCTGCCCAAAGCATTGGGCACGGCGGTGGCGATTGAAGCGGGCAAACGCATTGGCCATGCATTGCCAATCCCCGAGGATAGTATTGCTATCTGTTCCTTCGGTGATGCCTCCAGCAACCATGCCAGCGCGCAGACCGCGTTCAACGCCGCCTCTTGGACGGCCTATCAAAAACTGCCCGCACCGGTGTTGTACGTGTGCGAGGACAATGGCATTGGCATCTCGGTGAAAACGCCGGGCGGTTGGATTGCGGAAAATTTCAAGAACCGTCCCGACCTCGATTATTTCTTCGCCGATGGCCTGGACCTGGCCACAGGCTATGGCGACGTGCTGCGCGCGGTAGAGCACTGTCGCAAGACGCGCCGACCGACCTTCCTGCACCTGCGTACCAACCGCATCATGGGTCACGCCGGCACCGATTTTGAAATCGAGTGGCGCTCGATTGAAGAATTGTGCGCGGTGGAAGCGACCGATCCACTGCTGCGCAGCGCGGCCATCGCGCTGGAGTCGGGCTTGATGGGCAAGGACGAGATCCTTGCGCTGTACGAGGACACCCGGCGCAAATGTTTTGCCGCCGCCGAAGATGCCGACCAGCGCCCGCGCATCGAAACACTCGAGCACGTGATGGCCCCGCTGGCCCCGTACACGCCGGACAAGGTGGCCGCGGAAGCGGTGCGGATGCCATCGCTGGAGGCGCGCATCAAAGCCTTCGGTAGCGAGGACAAGTTGCCGGAGAAGCAAGTCCCCAAGCATCTGGCGATCCAGATCAACCAAGCCCTGCACGACCTGTTTGCCAAGTATCCGGAGACGTTGCTGTTTGGCGAGGATGTGGCGCAAAAAGGTGGCGTGTACACCGTCACCAAGGGCCTGCACAAAGCCTTCGGCAACAAGCGTGTGTTCAACACCCTGCTCGATGAAACCATGATCCTCGGCATGGCGCAGGGCTTTGCCAACATGGGCATGTTGCCGATTCCCGAGATTCAATATCTGGCGTATTTGCACAACGCGATTGATCAGCTGCGTGGCGAAGCGTGTTCGCTGCAATTCTTCAGCAATAATCAATTTGCCAACCCGATGCTGGTGCGTATCGCCGGGCTGGGCTACCAACGTGGGTTTGGTGGGCACTTCCATAACGACAACTCGGTGACTGCGCTGCGCGATATTCCGGGGCTGGTGGTCGGTTGTCCCTCGCGGGGTGATGATGCCGCGATGATGCTGCGCACGCTGGCCGCGCTGGCCAAAGTGGACGGGCGCGTGTGCGCCTTCCTCGAACCCATTGCGCTGTACATGACCAAGGATCTGTACGCGGCCGGCGATGGCCAATGGCTGACCGACTACCCGGCGCCCAACCAAGCCCTGACCTTGGGCGAAGAACGTGTGTACCACTCGGACGCCAGCGACTGCGTGATCTTCAGCTTCGGCAATGGCATGCCGATGAGCCTGCGCGCCGCACGCCAGATCGAGGCCACGCATGGCTGGAAGGTACGGGTGGTGGATCTGCGCTGGCTGGTGCCACTCAACCACGCCGCCATCGCCAAACATGCCGGTGAATGTGCGCGCATCCTTGTGGTCGATGAAGGCCGCCACAGCGCCGGCATCAGCGAGGGCGTGATCACCGCGATCACCGAAGCCGGCCACGGCGGCAAGCCACTGCAGCGCGTAGTGGGGGCCGATACCTACACCCCGCTGGCCGGCGC
>NZ_CALMPC010000069.1:0-18943 GCF_937872235.1 uncultured Thermomonas sp. | reverse complement strand
CCGGCCATGCGGTTGTACGACCAGGTATCAAAGTTCAGGCAGGTGCGAATCAGCTGTTGTTGCAGCTCGCGTGAATTGGCGGTGTCGGACATCGCCGACACGGTGTCTAGCACCGCCGACGGCCAATCCACGGCATCGCCCAAGGTGGCCGCAGCCCACTGGCCCCACTGGTTGAGTTTGGAAGGGGTGAACGGCTCGACATGGCCGTCGCGTTTGATGATGGTTTGCAGCATGAGGTGTCCCCACCGGGAACCGCAGCGTCGTACGCGGCGATTCTTGACCAAGTGCCTGCTCCCGCGCGCAGGGCCAAGGGGTTGTCGCTGACACGGCAAACGCGCACGCCACGGGCATAGTTGCCCGCATCGCGACGCGCTTCCCCGCGGAAGCGGCCACCCGCACCGACATGCTGAGTCACGGCTGTCGCAACAGCTGCGACCGGGCAAGCCCGGTGTGCTGGCAGGTCTTCGGACTTGTGGACGTGGGGAGTCCCCGCCTACTGGGCGCCGCTTCCCGGGGTTACCCCCAGTGCCATTGACGCCGTTCGTTTCCACTTACCGCTGCGGGGCAGTTCCGGACTTGCACCGGATTCCCTTTTAAACCGGCCTGACGATCGCATCGAAGCCGGTACCAACCAACACAAGATATTGTGGTTTTCAAGATTGGTCAACACAGCATGTACGGATACTTCGGAGTCAATTTACAGCGCCGGGATTGGCCCCAACCGCGCTTGCAATTCACCTGCGTGCAAGTCGAAATGCAGCTGTAGGCCCAATGCATGCGCCATCGCCAGGACCAAGGCCAATCCCAGCCCGGCATGTTGGGGGTCGCCATCGCACTGCCCGCGCCAGTGGCGCTCGCCAAAGTGGCGGACGTCTTCTTCACGCAAATGACTTGCGCGGTTGCGCACGTGCAGCCACCAGCCGCCATCCAACTGCAAGCCCAATTGCACCGGTGCATCGGCATCACCGTATTCCAACGCGTTGTGCAGCAGATTGGCCGCGATGCGCTCCAACATGCCGGCATCGCACACCACCCACGCCTCTGCTGGCAATTGCAGATGCAAGCGTGGCTGCGCCAGTGATGCTGCCAACTGGCGCAGCAACGCGGCGGCATCCAAGGGATCGGTTTGTGGCGGCTCTTGCCCAGACTCAAACCGCGCCAACGCCAATAGCGCTTCAATCCCGCGCTGCATGCGGACATTGGTGGCGTGCACGGTGGTCAGTGCGCGCTTGAGCACATCCGCATCTTGCTGGCTCTGCGCCAGCTCGGTGACGGCGGCGATTTCTGCCACCGGCGTGCGCAGTTCATGCGCCACACTGCGCGACACGCGGCGCTCGCGTTCGGCCATGGCCCATGAATTGCGCAACGCCGCGTGCGCGGCTTCTACAAACGGCTGCAACTCTTGCGGGGTTTCGTTGAGTGCGCCCTGCACAGGTGGCCCATCCTGCGGCAAGCGCTGTGCTTCGCGGGTAATCGTGCGAAAGGCTTGCCGCACCACCAGCAAGCACAGCAATACCGCAGCGATCACCGCCGCCAAGATGCCAAGCAACAGCACCCCGTGCATGCGGCGCTCGGTGCTATCCCAGCTTTCGCGCTCGGTGGCGACCAACAGCCTGCCTTTGGCGAAGGCACCACGTTGCAGCAACACCACGTGATAACGGCCGCGATGCCCATCCGGTAACAACACATTCCCCGAACGCGCCGTGGTTGCCGGCAAGGCCAATGGGGTGCGACCACTGTTGATCGATGCCGCCCGCAACCGCCCACGCACATCGTAAACAGCGAAAAACTCGGTGTGCCCTGCGATATCCCACGCCGGCAATACCGCCGGTAGCGGTTCGTCGGAATTCTGAAGTTGCCGTGCCAGCGATGCCGCCCGCGACGACAACACTTGATCCAACTGTTGGAACATGGCGCGATCGACCAAAGCATCCAACGTCAAAAACAACCCGCCCAGCAACACGCCAATGGCCAGCACCAATTGCCACAGCAGGCGCGTGCGCAGCGACCACCGGTGCGGTTTATTCGATGACATAGCCAAATCCACGACGTGTGGCGATGGGGTCGGGTGCCCCGGCTTTATGCAGCTTGCCGCGCAGGGTACTGATGATGACTTCGACCACTTTGTCGGACGCTTCGCTGGTACTGTCATATAACCGATCGAAGATCGCAGCACGGGTGAATAATTTGCCGCGCTGCCGCAGCAACAATTCCAGCAACGCATATTCCTTGGGTGAAAGCTGCATGTCCTGGCCCTGCCAGCGTGCACGGCGGGCGTGCGTATCCACTTGCAAGGCTTGCCAGTGCAATAGCGACGTGCCGCCGTCACGTGGGCGTCGCGCCAGTGCGCGCACCCTTGCCAGCAATTCGTCCAAGGCAAAGGGCTTGCTCAAATAATCATCTGCCCCAGCATCCAGCGCGGCCACGCGGTCGGCCACGGTATCGCGTGCCGATAGCATCAACACTTGCGTGGGTGCCTGCGCGGCACGCAGCGCACGCAACACCCCCAGACCATCCACTCCCGGCAACATCCAATCCAAAACCAGCAAGTCATAGGCATTGCTGGCGATAAAACGCAGCGCCGCTGCACCATCGGCGGCATGGTCACAGGCGTGCCCTTCTGACTCCAAGGTGGCCCGCAGACTCTCCGCCAAGGTTTGCGAATCTTCGACGATCAGCAGCCGCATCGGCGCAGGCCGCCGTTAGTCCAGCACGCGGCAGAACACCGCCTTCAAATAGCGCGACTCCGGCACCTGCGCCAGCCACGGATGATCGGCACCGGCACCGGCCACCTTCAGCACCTGCACGGTGCGGCCAGCGTAAAACGCGGCACGCCGCAGCATGTCGAGGAATTGCTCTTCGCTGACCAAACCGGTGCAGCTGAACGTGGCAAACAGGCCGCCCGGTTTGACCGTGGCCAGCGCCAACTTGTTCATGTCGAGGTACTTCTTCAGCGCGGTGATGACCTGTTCGCGGTCGCGGGTCATCTTCGCCGGGTCCAGGATGACGACGTCATACAGATCGCCCTTGGCGGCCGCTTCGCGCAACCACGGAAAGATATCGGCCTGCACGAAACGCGGTTTGACGTGATTGAGATGCGCGTTGTCCTTGGCAATGTCGATCACCGCCGGGTCGATATCAATCCCCACCACGTCCGCTGCGCCGCGCACCGCGGCATACACCGCAAAACCGCCGGTGTTGCAGCACAAGTCCAGAACGCGCTTGCCGGTGCATTGATGACTCAGCCATTCGCGATTTTCGCGTTGGTCGGCAAAGAAACCGGTCTTGTGCGCACCGGCCGGATCCGCGCGAAATTGGATGCCGTATTCGCGGATGATGGCCGGCTGCGTGCCCAAGGTGTCCTTGTAGTCGAAGCTTTCCTGCTTCTGCACATGCTCATCGGCAAAACTGTGGAAACGGCAATTGGGAAAGAGTTCGCGCAGTGCGTTGAAAATCCATTCGCGATGCCGCCATGCGCCAGCGCTGAAAAACCCGACCACCAGCAAATCATCGTAGCGGTCGATCACCAGCCCGCTGATGCCATCACCTTCGCTATGGAAGACCCGCCATGCATTGCTCACCGCATCCAGCTGCAGAAACTCGCGACGCAACCGCACCGCTTCCGCAATCTTGCGCAAGAACCAGCCGGCATCCACCGCCACATCCGGGTCGTTTTCCAGCATGCGCAGCGCAATCCGCGAATGCCCGTTGTAGAAACCGCGCCCCATGAACACGCCGTCCACGCCCACCACCTCGACAATGCTGCCGGGCTTGGGCCGCTGCGCGGGCTTTTCGACCAAGCGCTGGAAAATCCACGGATGGGTGGAATGCCAGGCGTTCTTCAGGCGGACTTGGGGCAGGGGCTCGGTCATGGCGATATTCATGTTTCGGACGCAGGAATTGTGTATTGTCGCCCAAGAAGGGGAGTAACTCCGCGTACGGATGTCGTCAATACGGGTCTGCTGTTGCTCAGCACACATCCCGGCACCGTGGCAGGCCACTGGTCTGTGAGTGAGACCTTCGCCGAATGGCGAAGCGTGCCTCTTCCTTGCATCCTGCATGGACACGTCCGTCACTCACATGGCGGAGTTGGCATGCAAACGATTGGAACCCCCTTGCTGTGGCTGGTATTTGCCGGCGTGGTCGTGGCCGCGCTGGTGATCGACCTGGTGCTGATGCGCCACGGCGGCCCGCACAAAGTGACGTTCAAGGAAGCCACCTGGTGGAGCCTTGGCTGGGTGGCACTGGCACTGGCCTTCAACGGCTGGCTGTGGTGGTACACCGGGCAGCAGTTGGGCGTGGCGGCCGGCAATCGCATCGGCATGGAGTTCCTGACCGGCTATCTGGTGGAAAAAGCGCTGGCGATCGACAACATCTTTGTGTTCCTGATGTTGTTCGGCTATTTCGCCGTGCCCGAAGCGCAACGCCAGCGTGTGCTGGTGCTTGGCATCCTCGGTGCCATCCTATTGCGCGCGATCCTGATCTTCATCGGCGCAGCCTTGCTGGCACGCTTTCACTGGGTGCTGTACCTGTTCGGTGCATTCCTGCTGCTGACCGGCGTGAAAATGTGGCGGGCGGCGGGCGACCCACCGAATCTGGAACACAACCCGGTACTGCGCTGGGTCACCGCGCATTTGCCGTTCCTGCGCCGCTATTACGGCAGCGCGTTGTGGATTGGCGCAGGCAGCCGCCGCAAGTTCACCCCGCTGTTCATCGTGCTGGTGATGATTGCGATCACCGACGTGATCTTTGCGGTGGATTCGATCCCGGCGATCTTCGCGATCACCGCGGATCCGTTCATCGTGCTGACTTCGAACGTGTTTGCCGTGCTCGGCTTGCGTGCGATGTTCTTCCTGCTGCAGGGCATGGCCGACCGCTTCCATCTGCTGCCTTACGGGCTGGCCTTGGTGCTGTGCTTCATCGGCGTGAAGATGCTGTTGGCCGATCTCTACAAGGTGCCAATCCCGCTGGCATTGGGGATGGTGGCGCTGATCATCGGCAGCACGATTGCGTTGAGCCTGCTACGCCCCGCACACGCCAAGCCGGAACCGCCCTTGTCCTGACCGCCACGGCACCCCACTTTGACAGGATGTCCACGCCACTGCCCCGTGACGCCCAACGCCAAAGCGACCGCCGTCGCTTTCGGCGTGCCCTCAATGGCAGCCTTGCCTTCACGCTGCTGCTGTGGCTGTGCTTCATCGCCCAACAGACGTTCAATTGGGAATTCCTGAGCGTCACCCCGCATTCGATGGCAGGCTTGTTGGGCCTGCTGACCGCGCCCTTGTTGCATG
The DNA here is from genome assembly GCF_937872235.1 of uncultured Thermomonas sp. Lineage (NCBI taxonomy): Bacteria > Pseudomonadati > Pseudomonadota > Gammaproteobacteria > Lysobacterales > Lysobacteraceae > Thermomonas > uncultured Thermomonas sp. Next base: position 13,652 of record NZ_CALMPC010000069.1, on the reverse strand, counting down.
GCTCGGTGGAACACATCCTGGCCAATACCACCGGCATATTGCTGCTGGGCACATTGGCCGGTACCACTTACCCGAAGGCGACCCTGCGCGCACTGCCGCTGCTGTGGCTGGGTTCCGGACTAGGCGCATGGCTGCTGGGCGATCCCGATTCGCATCACTTGGGGGTCAGCGGCGTCACCCATGGGCTGATGTTCCTGGTGTTCACGTTGGGCCTGTTGCGCCGCGACCGTGCTGCCATCGCGGCCGGCATGATCGCGTTTTTGTTTTTCGGCGGCATGTTGATGACCATCCTGCCGCACGAGGCCGGCGTGTCGTGGCAGTCACATCTGGGCGGCGCAGTAGGCGGTGTGGTGGCTGCGTTCCTGTTTCGTCACAGTGATCCGCTGCCGGTGCGGGCGAAATACAGCTGGGAGATTGAAGAAGAACTCGAACAACAGCGCAATGATCACGCCCACGACACCTTCGAACCCCGCGCCCCCGACGATGTACCGGTGTTGTGGCAGCACGCGGCCATGCCCGAAGAGCGCGGCAAGGTGCTGCCGTTTCGGCGGCCGGATTCCGTGGAATGAATCTGCATTGAGCTGCGGTTGCGGGTTTGCGCATTAAGCTTGCGCCCCATGCGTATTCCAGCCTTCAGTCTCACCAGCAGCGTGCTGTGTACCCTGCTTGCCGCCTGCGCCAGCACGCCTGCCCCCAAAGCGCCTGCCATCACCGCACCCACCGTGCAGGTACCGCCAGTCAAGGTTGGCTTGGCACTCGGCGGCGGCGCAGCCAAAGGGTTTGCGCATATCGGCGTGATCAAGATGCTGGACGCCAACGGCATCCATCCGGTGGTGGTGGCCGGCACCAGCGCCGGCAGCGTGGTCGGTGCACTGTATGCCAGCGGCATGGATGCCTATGCGCTGCAACAAAAAGCGGTGGCGTTGGATGAAGCATCGATTCGCGATGTCAGCCTGTTTTCCGGTGGTGTGGTGAAGGGCCAGAAGCTGGAGGATTACGTCAACGCGCAAGTGGGTGGGCGGAAATTCGAACAGCTCAAAAAGCCCTTCGCCGCAGTGGCAACACGGCTGGAAGACGGGCAACGCACGGTCTTCGTGCGTGGCAACGTGGGCCAGGCGGTGCGCGCCTCCAGCTCGATCCCGGGGGTGTTTGAAGCCGTGAGTATCGGCAAGTATCACTATGTGGACGGCGGCGTGACCAGTCCGGTGCCGGTGGATGCCGCGCGTGAGCTGGGTGCCGATTTTGTGATCGCGGTGGACATCAGCAGCAAGGCCAATGGCGTGGCCGATTCCGCCAGCTTGCTGGGTAATGTCAATCAGAGCATCACCATCATGGGCCAGAAATTGGGTGCGCTGGAATTGACGCGTGCCGACGTGGTAATTCGTCCCAAGGTCAACGACATCGGCGCTGCCGATTTCGCACAAAAAAACCGTGCGATCCTGGAAGGCGAACGTGCCGCGCAAGCCCTGCTGCCGCAAATCAAAGCCAAGCTTGCGCAACTGCAAGCCCAGCGCCAGGCACAAGCACAGCAAACGGCCAACATCAAAGCCGCACAAGCCCGTGAGGCCGAACGTACCGCCCGCTGCGCGCAGCAAACCGGCTGGCTGGACAAGCTGCGCCGCGATGCCGATTGCCGCGCCGATTAGCGCCCAGCCACCCCCACCCCATGGCGATACACCAGTTGACCACCCAGCCAGCCGGTGGCCAAGAGCACCAGCAAGCCCGCACCGCTGAGCAGAAGCGCCAGCACATCGGGCGCGATGAATTGTTGATGCTCGATTCGCAGAAACAAGCTGCCGGCATACAAACACCCACTGGCGAGTGCAAAGCTCATGTGGACGTTTGCCTTGCGCTCGGCAGGATGCCCAGCCGGCAGCTTCAGCAGTTCGACAAACCCTGCCACCGCGGCCAGCAATCCCGACCCACAGCCAATGGCGATTAACACCGCTGCCAACAGATGCAATTGTGCGGGCCACGCAAGCAATGCCACACCATCCGCGCAGCTGGCCAATGACCAGCAGGCAATGGGGAAATGCACCAAAGCAGGATGCGCAGGGTGTTTCATTGCATGGCCACCGCCGCAATCAACAGCAATGCACCAGTGACTGCAAGACTTGCATGGGTGAGCACCACACGCTTGAGTGCAACGCGCTTGCCATAGTGGATGGAGGCCAGATAGAAACCAAAACACGCGGTCACCAAAAACACGCACAGGGCCACCACCGGCAGCATGCCGATATGCTCTGCCGTCAAAATCGCCGCCCCCAGCAAGAGTAAGCCGCTGGCTCCTAGCATGGCATGCAATAGCGACACCACCCACGGCGCCAATTTTCCGCGCAATACAAACGAGGCTAACACCAGGCCACCACAGGCAGCCACCAAAAACACGATCAAGGCATACAGCAGCATAGGAATTCTCCGTGTGGCTCTGGGTTTTGCAGTGAATCAGGAATGCGTGATGGGGAGCTGCGCCACCCGCACCATCACCGCTTCGGTGGTGCGCGCACAGCGCTCGCCCATAAATGCAAAAGCATCCGCTGTGCTGCTGTTGATCCGGGCTTGCAGCGCCGCACGCAGTTGCCGGCGTGCACGGTGCAGACGGGTTTTCACAGTCTCTTCGCGAATCCCCAATGCGGTGGCGGTTTCCTCCACCGAACAGCCTTCCACATCGCGCAACAAATAGACCAGGCGAAATGCCTCCGGCAGTGCATCCACCGCATGTTCCAGTAATCGCCGCAGTTGCCCACGCGCTGCCGCATCCGCCGGATCATCGGTCAATGCATGGCCGGGAAAGGCGATGACCTGTGCCGATGTCGCCGATGCCTGTTCCAGTTGTTCGATGTCCACGGTCTCGCGCCTCCGACGCAGGCGGCCATAGGCTTCATTGAGTGCGATGCGGGTCAGCCACGTGGCCAGCGAAGATTCACCGCGAAAGCTGGCGATTTTTTCGTAGGCGTGCACATAGGCTTCCTGCACCACATCTTCGGCTTCACTCTCATCACGAATCACCCCGCGCACCACCCGGAACATGCGTTGGTTGCAACGCTGGGTGATCGTACGAAATGCTTCACACTGGCCGGCCTGCACGCAGGCCACCAAGGCGGCATCGGCCATGTCGGCATAGTTGGGTGCAGTGGTATTGGCTGCTATCGGCATATGTCCTCTCCCGAAATCAAGCGGATGCTGACAACGCTTTGAGAATATCGCTGCGATACGGTTCGTGCGCACACTCCCCCAGCAAGCGCCGGGTCACCATCGCCGCGCCATGGGCATGCACGCCGCGTGTGGTCATGCAGCCGTGGCTGGCCCGGATCACCACCGCCACCCCACGTGCTTGCAATGCATGCTGCAAGGTATCGGCAATTTCAGCGGTCAAACGTTCCTGGATCTGCAAGCGCCGCGCATACGCATCCACCAACCGCGCCAGCTTGGAAATGCCGACCACGTTTTCACCCGGCAGATAGGCCACATGTGCCACGCCTTGAATCGCAGCCATATGGTGTTCGCATACCGACTGCACCGGGATATCGCGCAACAAGATGAAATCGTCATAGCCGGAACGCTCAAACCGCCGGCCCAGAATCTTGACCGGGTCACGCCAATAACCACCGAACCATTCTTCATACGCCCGCACCACACGTGCCGGGGTGTCCTGCAACCCAACACGTGCGGGGTCATCACCTGCCCAACGGATCAACATGCGTACCGCTGCTTCCGCCTCAAGGCGACTGGGGCGCAGATCATCACGGGCTACTTCATGGAGGATGCTCTCGGTGGATGCGGCGGCAAGATCAAGCATGGCGGGCCTTCATCGTTGGTCTTGCCATGGCAGATGCAGTGGCGCGAAAAAGGTTCCGATAAATTTCAGTATCTGGATTTGCAACCTTTTCACGCGTTTTGCATCTGCCGTGCAAGAAGCTACCCACACATCGGCCAGAAGGAAATTGCAATGGGCAACACCACTTCGGTAACAGGTCCGGATTTCAGTCTCGGGATTGCACGCTCTGAAATTCCCACGCATGGCGTCTTGTCTGGCCATGTGCAGGGTACGGCAGTCCTGCTAGCCATGGTTGATGGCGAGATACATGCGGTTTCCGGCAGTTGTACCCATTACGGCGCACCGCTTGGCGAAGGACTGCGCGTGGGCGATGACATCCGCTGCCCCTGGCATCACGCCTGTTTCAGCCTGCGCACCGGTCAGGCGATTCATGCACCTGCGTTTTCACCACTGCAATGCTGGATGGTGGAAACCATTGGCGAAATGATTTTTGTGCGCGGCACTGCCAACCCCGTCCATACACCAGCGCCTGTAGCCATTGCCACGCCACAAAAAATTGTCATCGTCGGTGGCGGCGCAGCAGGGTTTGCCTGTGCACAACGCCTGCGTGAACGTGGCTACGCCGGCAGGTTGACCCTACTCAGTGCCGACACGTCGCCACCAGTGGATCGGCCCAATCTCTGCAAGGATTATCTGGCTGGCAGTGCACCAGAAGAGTGGATCCCGCTGCAGCCTGCTGCGTTTTATCACGAGCAACGCATCGAGCTTCACCTTGATTGCGAAATTGGCCACCTGGATTGTGCCGCCCATCAAGTCAGTACCCGCACTGGAATGACCTTTGATTACGATGCACTGCTACTAGCGACTGGCGCCGAACCGAATCGACTGCCCGGTTTCGATTTCCCGAATGTATTTACCCTGCGCACGCTAGACGATAGCCGCAAACTCATTGCAGGCCTTCATGCAGCCAAGACCGTGGCCATCATCGGCGCAGGCTTCATTGGCCTGGAAGCCGCCGGCGCACTACGCAGCCGTGGCCTTGATGTGCATGTGATCACCCCCGAAGCATTACCACTTGCACGCATCGTGGGTGATGTTCTGGCTGCCGATCTACTCAAACGGCACCGCACGCAGGGCGTGGTGTTCCATCTGGATTGCAAACCGCATCACTTCGATGGCCAGACACTGACGCTGAGCAACGCCGACACACTTGCCGTCGATGCCGTTCTGATTGGCGTGGGGGTAAAACCACGCACCGCATTGGCTGTCAGCAGCGGGCTCATTGTCGATAACGGCATTCGCGTGGATGCACAGCTACGCACCTCTGCACCCGATGTGTATGCCGCAGGCGATGTCGCCAGCTACCCGCACGCAGGAACGCATGTTCGCGTCGAACATTGGGTGCATGCACAGCGGCAAGGCCAATGCGTTGCCGATGGCATGCTGGGGGATGTCAGCGCGTTTGCTGTACCGCCATTTTTCTGGACGCACCATTACGGCATCGACTTGCGCTACGTGGGCCACGGGCGTGGTTGGAATCGCGTTGAAATAGACGGCGATCCCGCTACCGATGATTGCCTTGTCCGCTATTTCAAAGATGCAGTGTTGGTGGCCGCCGCCAGTATCGGGCGCGACCGCGACCTGTTGGAGATCGAAGCCCAGCTTGCGACTCGTGAGTGATCGCTGCCAACAAGAGCTTCAATCATCGTACTGCATTGATAACAAACGGCCCGCTTGCGCGGGCCGTTCGTGTTTGCCTAATGCCAGATCATCAACTGACGCTGACTGCACTCCATGCCGCGGCCACCGCGTTGTACTCGGCAGAACCATTGCCGTACAACTCCGCTGCCGCACTCAAGGTCGCACTGCGCGCACCGGCATAGTTGGTGGTGGAGGTCATGTAGGCGGTCAGTGCCAGATACCAGATTTTGCTGGCCTTGTCGCGACCGATGCCAGCAAGCGCCGTATTACCGTTGCACACCAGCTTTGCAGGAGTCAGGTTGGCCCACGTGCCGGCACCAAACCCACTGGGTACCACCGCACCTTCCGCCAGCAGATAGTAGAAATGGTTGGCTACACCCGAACTGTAGTGCACATCCAGCGAGCCGACCGAGGATGAATAGCAGTCGGCCGAAGCCTTGTCCAAACTGGGCTTGAACATCCAGCGAATCGCCTTCTTCATATCGGCATTATTCGGAAACAGCTTCTCACCCATCACGTAGTCGCCTGGATCCGCGGCATTGCTGGCGTAGTACTCGACCATGGTGCCGAAGATGTCGGAGGTGGCTTCATTCAAGCCGCCCGACTCACCGCTGTACACCAGTGCTGCCGAACGGCTGGTGACACCGTGCGACATTTCATGGCCAGCCACATCGATGGCGACCAATGGATAGATGGTGGCACCGTTATCGCCATCACCGAAGGTCATGCAATAGCAACCATCGCTCCAGAAGGCATTCTGGTAGTTGCGGCCGTAATGCACGCGGGTAATGGCACCCGTGCCCGCGCCGTCGATGCCGTGGCGGTTATGCACGTTCAAGTAGTAATCCCACGTTGTCGCAATGCCGTACTGTGCATCCGCACCCACGGTCTGCGAGTTGGTGACCAAGTTGTTGCCCCACGTATTGCTGCTGGCGGTAAACACATTGCCCATGCCGATGGTCTTCATCGCCATGTTGTGGGTAGCGCCGCCACCGCGGGTGGTATCCACCATGCTGTAGCTGCTGCCACACAGGGAGGTGTTCAGCGTCACGTTGCCTTCGGTCAGTGTCTTGCCAATGCCCACGGCCGGGGTGCAGCTGCCGCCGCCGCCACCCGGACCCGGCTTGGCGGTATTGACGCCATCCCATTGATCCAGAATCTTGCCGTTGCGGGCATCGACGAAATAATGCATTTCGGTCGGAGTTTGGTCGGCCTTGATGCCGTTGAAGACCACTTCATGCGCTAACACCGGCACGGTGTTGCGGGCATACACCACGGTGCGTGCAGTCGGTGCACCGAAGAACTGGGTGCCAAAGTGCGCACCGGCTTCGACGATGGCCTGATCACGGCTGACCTGTGCACGCAACGACGGACGCTGTGCACTGGTCAAGGTCTGGCTGACGCTGGACAGCTTGCCATTGCGCGAATGCACTACGAAATCGCCACCGATGACCGGCAGGCCATTCCACGTCCGGTTGTAGCGTACGTGCTCGGTGCCCTTGGCATCGACCACCGCGTCTTTGGCCACCAATACATCGGCCGGTGCACGACGCAGCAAGTTGGCGTTGCCACCAATCAGCAGATCCGCGCGGGCAATGGCCGCAGACTTGAGGGATACCGCTGCATCCGCCGGCGCCGCAGCAACGGCCAGGGTGGACGCAATGGCGAGAGACAACAAACTGGCTTGTACTTTCATGGCGCGTTCTCCGTTGTAAACAGTTTCCGACCGTTGCCGTGCCGGGGATGGGTCAACTCTTCAGCGGGTGGCAGCACGCCCGCCTGGTAACGCTTGCATCCGGATCGGTGCCGGCGTCAGCAAAATGGCATCCTCAAAATACGCCACGCGCAATTGCAGGCCGCGCGGCGAATAGCCAATGAACACTGCCTCAAATCCAGGCACGATGGCCTGGTTATAGGCATGCGCGATCTTGGCGTTTTCGATTTCCAGCAAGATCCCCAAACCTTCGGCCTGCGCCAACGATTGGTTATACGTTTGCAGCACCTGTTTGCATGCCTGATAAAACGCCAGCTCCTGATGTTGCCCGCGCAAGGCCTTGGCAAAAAACTGGCGGTAGTAATACATCGGTTGGCGCAAGCGCGGCAGCACTTTGACTATCGCCGTGCCCACTCCACACAACTGGCCGGCATCATCCCGCGCGACGCACACGGCTTGCTCGGCACGCGCATTCGCGACGGCTTGGTCGCCAATTGCATTGTGCTGTTTCCAGAACGCAACGATTTCCTGCGCCAATTCCGGCGTTACTTGCTTCCAGACCGGATGAAACGTGGCCTTCACTTGGCAGCGCCCTTCGCAGCTTCCTTGGGCGCCAAGGCTTCCACCAACTTCAAGTACTCACCGAACTCCAACTTGCCATCGGCATTGACATCGAAGCGGGCCAGTGGCGGCGCCGTCTTGCCGGCATTTTTGATCAGCACCAGATTGCCGTATTCACTGGCGTCGATGGCACCATCGTGATTGGCATCCAGCGTGGCAAATTGGCGGCGCAATTGCACCTGCAGTTGTGCAGCCGCCTGCGCCTGCTGCCAGCCGGCACGAAACTCCGGCAGCGACAATTGGCCATCGGCATTCTTGTCCCACTGCTTGAAGGTTTCCGCCGCCATGTCTTTGGTTGCGGGTGCAGCTGGCACCGCTGCCGTGGCTGGCTTGTGGGTCTGCGCTTGTGCGCCCTGGGCGATCAGCATGCCCAACGCCAGTGCGGCCAGAGAAAGTGAATGCATCATGCGATTGCAGCCTCCGCCGGGATGTCGGATTCAAATGTGATCAAGTCGCGAATTTCCGCGGTGCGCAGGCCGATCATCATCGGGTGCTTCACATTCGGCAGAAAACTGATATCGAAGATTTCAGTGATGTCACCTTCGAATCGGATCCAGTTCATCACGTCGCCATTGGTCAGCGAAATGATCTGCACGCCGCACCACGGATCGGCATCTCGCTTCTTCAATTCTTCGTCAAGCTGCAAGCCTTCGAAGCGCTGATTACGCGGCTTCGAGAGCCCCACCGCTGCGACATTGCCAATCATCGACAAGCCGCGTGCAAAGCCTGGCACGAAGGCGTGCGGCACAAAGGCTTTTTTGTCGAAATCCACCCAGCCCAAATAACCGGTGCCGGCATTGAGCAGCCACAGCTTGCCGTTATGCCAACGCGGCGAATGCGGCATCGACAGGCCTTCGCACACGATTTCATCGGTGTCGATGTCGATCACCACGCCACCGTCATGCCGGCGGTCGCGCCAGCCGTCGACACTGTCGCTCTTGCACACCGCAGTGACGTATTTGGGTTCGCCATCGACCATCGCAAGACCGTTCAAATGGCAGCGGTCCTCCGGCGCCAGCTTGCTGATGAATTTGGGCTTCCAGATCGCCTTGAAGCTGTGGGTCTGGCTCAGTTCTGACAAGCAGGAATATTTGGTGTTGATGAACACCACCTTGCCATTCTTGCGGATACCCAATTCGTGGATGTCCAGATCGCCGATGGTCTGCGCGTTGCGCGGTACATAGCACTTATCGAACTGGCCATGGATGACCTCGTTCGGACGCAGCACATTTTCGAACCGCCACAACTGATACAAGCCACCCAGATAGATGCGTTGGGCATTGCCCACCACACCCATTGCGCGCTCGAAAATGCGTTCGAAAAACGACACGCGACCCTGCTGATCGCTGCCGACCAGATAGATGCGCCCGGTTTGGTAGGAGGTGATGGCCAGTGACAAGCGATGTTGTCCCAGCCATCCGGCCAGCCCACGCGAGCAGCCTTTTTCAACCTTGAGTTGGGTCAGATCACGCGGTGCTTGGCCTGGCTTGGCGGCATCGGCAGAAGTTCTGGCTTCGGTGGTTGCTGGCGCTGCCGGAGCCTCCGTTGTCAGAGCGTCCAGCCCGGTGTCCAGCTCAGGGGTGTCCTGATTTGACTGGATCGAGGACTGATCAGGTACTACATTCGGATTGTTTTCGTTGGCCACGTGTTATCCAGACTACAAATTACGAATTCCGGGCCCGACGGTTCGCCGGGCCCGGGATCAAGCGGTTACCAAGAGAAGCGCACGCTGGCCTGGCCACCCACAAAGCTCTTGTAGGCGCCGCCATCGGCCCAGTTGGCACCAATGTTGAAGCCGAAGCCCCCCTTCTGCACACCCAGGCCCAATTCCGCCATGGCACTGGTCCCGCGAGTGTCGGTATTGCCGTAGAAGTTGCCGACGGTGTAGGTGCTCTTGCCGTTGATATCGCGCACGGCGTTGAGCGAGCCATACGGCGTCCAGCGCACATCACCTACCTGGAAGGTCTTGTTCATTTCCAAGCCCAGGCGGGCGCGGGTGAAGGTGCCACCGTGCGATTCGAAGTTGACGCGATCACCAAAGAAGTTCTTCAGATCTTCCACATGGGTGCGGGTGTACTGCACCTGTGGCACCAAGTTGAAGGTACCCACGTTCCACTCGTAGCCCGCTTCCAGGCTCCATGCGGTGGTGTTCGAACGGCTGGTCAGCAAGCCCGCTGCCGACGTCGAGCGGATATCTGCACCCATCTTGCGGGCATTGAAGTCGACGTAGAAGCTGCCCGGCACGTACCAGGTGGCATAACCACCCACCGTTGCACCGTTCAAGCGGTTTTCACCCACGCCGCCATCGGCTAGGCGCTGACGGCTGTCCGCGTTGCCCAACACCAGGCCGGCATGCAAGTTCTCGAACAGGTTGGCATTGATGCCAAATTCACGACCCCAGCTGGACTGGCTGTAGTTGAAGTGCCCACCCTGCCCAAAGTTGCCGGCCAGGTGATCAGGCTGCATGTCGCCTTGATCGGTATAGCCACGAATGAAGGCGCTCAATACCTTGCCGGCATCACCGTAGGGATTCACACCCAAACGCTGACGGAAGGTGCCCATCTGCGTGTTCATCACGCCGGCAGCACCCGCAGCAGCCGAAGCGGCCAATGCACCGGTATCGTTCAAACCGTTGACATCGATATTGACCGAGAACTTGTCCGGCGTGGTGTTGGTGGCATCCAGCTGGCTGCTGACGGTCAGGCCCACATCAAGGAAGTTGGCTGCGTAGTTGTAGCCGATCATCTGCCCGGCGACGAAGTTGCCAGCTGCCGAAGTGCCACTGACGGTGGCAAATACCGACGAGGCGTGCGCCGTCAACGGCATGCCGGTAAACAGGACATTGACTTTCTGCGCCGCCGTGGTGGCCATATTGCCGGTGACTGCAATCTGATCCACGCTGTTGTTGACCAGATTCAGATCCAGGTTGAGATTACCGGAGCCTGCAAAGGTTCCCGTGATAGCCAGCTTGTCGGTGGTCGCCCCATTGAGGAAGTTCAGCAAGCCACCACTGGTGAAGGTTCCGGCAGCCCCCACGTCAATGGTGTTGCCGCTGCCGATACTTTGGATGGTGCCACCATTGATGAAGCTGTTGGCACCGGCCCCCATCTGGATGCTGCCGCCGGTCAGGGTGATCAGGCCACCGTTGTTCACCAGGTCGTTACCATCGCCGAAGCTGACCACACCGCCTGTACCAATGGTCAGCGTACCCGCATTGACCCAGCTGTCATCGCCGGCCCCCATTTCGATCTTGCCGCTGCCCACGGTGATCTTGCCGCCGACCGAATTGTTGACCGTGTCATTGCCGTCGCCGAAATCGGTATGCGTGGTACCCATTAGATCCCACACACCGCCGGCCAAGTTGTTGAGGACATCATTGCCCGCATACAAATTCAGCGCACCCATCAGCTTGCCGCTGTTATTGATGACTTCAACACCATCACCACCAATCACCGCAAACGCATAGCCATCCGCACCATCCGCACGGACCATGCCCGCGGCAAGATTATTCAGTGTGTTGGTGCCGTTGGTGCCCTTGAACACCACACCCGCCGACAGGTCGCCACCGCTGGCATGAATCTGGCCGGCGTTATTGACCGTGGCGTTGCCGGTGGCGCTGGTCAACTGGATGCCAGCTGCCATGCTGCCGTTGCCGGCTTCCACAGAACCGGTGGCGGTATTGTTGACCACGATATTGCCATACGCCTCGGCAACGATGCCGATGGAGGTTCCCGTCGATGTGGCCGACACACTGCCGCTGTTGTTGATCGTTGCCATCCCGTGAGCGGCTTGTACCGAGACACCATAAGCGCCGTAATCGCCGCCCTGCGCGGAAATCATGCCGCCGTTGCTGGCCTGTGCATTGCCCGCCGCCGAGTAGCTGGTGACACCAATCGCCATGCCGTAGGTGGATTTGGCGGTGATATGACCGGTATTGGTGGCACTGGAGTTACCGCCACCGCTATAGGCCTGAATCCCGACGCCGCCACCCAGCACACCCGTCGCACTGATGTCGCCGGCATTGCTGATCGCAACATTACCGAGTTCCGAGCGCCCTTCGATACCGATCGCCACCAACAACGCGGAGGCGTTGATATGGCTGCTTGAGGTGGTGCTGACGAGGGTGCCATAGTACGAACGCGCAGCAATGCCCGTGGCCGTGTAGTAGGCATTGGCGGTGATGTTGCCGCTGTTGCCCACTTGCGCATAGGCCCCGCGGGCAAGCACGCCATAGGCATTGGTTCCCGGGTACAAATCGCCACCGGAAACTGCCGTGATATCACCACTGTTCACCACCGTCGCGGTACCGTAATCGGCGCGTGCAAACACACCCACTGCCGGATTGTTTCCGCTTTGAATCGTGATGTGGCCGCTGTTGCTCACGCCAGCGTCACCGGCAGCAGCAAGGGCGAAGACACCCACTGCCTGACCGTAGGCGTAACCTTCAATTGTCCCGGCATTGACCACACCGACATCGCCCGAGTAGGCAATCCCCAATACACCAAAGCCCCTGCCGAGATAGGAATAGAAGCCAATTTCACCGCCTGCGGCGTTGTTGATGCCGACGTCGCCTGCCGCCGAGGTCGCGAAGACACCGTAGGCGTACTTGCCATTGGCATAAATCGAGCCGCTGTTGTACAGCGTTGCTCCCTGTTGGCCCTGCACGTCCACGCCACGCGTAGGTGCACCGAGCAACGCTTGCGAAACGGCACTGACACTGCCTGTATTGCTCACTGCCGCCGCGCCATTGCCGGCAAATGCCACGATGCCGGTGGCACCGTAATAGGCCGTTGCAGCCGAACTGGCGCTGATATCACCGGAATTGACCACCAGCGCATCACCTGCAAACGACAGTGCCGCCACGCCAATTGCCGCACCCTCAGAGGCTGCCGTGATGTGGCCGCTGTTGCCAACGGCGGTATCGCTATCGCCTGACGCAAATACACCGTAAACACCCGCGCCGTACTTGTTGGCCTGGCTGGCAAGAATATCGCCACTATTGACCACCGTTACCGTACCACCGATACCGCTGGACACTGCGGAAATACCGAATGCACCGAATGTGCCGTTGGCGGTGATGTCAGCCGAATTCACGACCTGCACGGCTGCGCCCTCACCACCGCTGCTGGCGGCGATACCGGTGGCCAGTTGGGTGCCGTAATACAGGGTGTAACCGTAGCCCATGTCGTACTGGTTCAAACCTGAGCCGGCATCGATATTGCCGCTATTGGCAACGCTGATGTCGCCCAAGGACTGCACTTCGATACCCGTGGCGTAACCTGCGTCGACTGCGATGTTGCCGCTGTTGACCACCACCGCGCCACCTTCACCTGCGGTGGCGTAAATGCCGAACGCAGTACCACCATTGGCGGCGGCAACAATATTGCCATCCGGATCAGCCACCTGACCGAACACACTGGCGGCGGCACTGATGGCAGCAGAATTGGTGACCGCCACTGCGTTGCTGCCCTGCGCTTCGATACCGGCGGCCCACGTGTTACCGACAGCCTCCAGTGCTCCGCTGTTGGCCACACTCACATCCATGCCGGATGCGAAAATGGCATCGGCCAGCCCGTTGTAGGAGTCCGCAGAAACGCTGCCTGAGTTGGTCACCGAGGTATTGCCGTACATCGAATAGCCATACAGACCAATCGCACTACCTGCGTTGCTGTAAGTCATGACGCTGCCGTGGTTTTCGATCACGACATCGCCGCCAATCGAATAGCCGCGAATGCCATTGGCATCGCCATACAACGACAACGCCTGGATCGCGCCAGTATTGCCAACGGCCACATTGCCAAGCACCGAACTTGCAGCGATGCCGTCCGCCCCCAGTAC
>NZ_CALMPC010000068.1:0-10368 GCF_937872235.1 uncultured Thermomonas sp. | reverse complement strand
CGCCTGCTGCCCATGGATGAGGGGCACCAAGCCTTCAGAGCACAGCCCCAGTGACGACCGCTAACCATCACCCCCCCCCCCTTTGGTATGCGGGCCACAACCTGCTGTCGGCAGTCGCCTTACCTAGTTTGCGGCGGTCATCCTCGCCAGAATTACCGGCGAGCCTTCGCGTTCTTCCTTCCATATGGCTGGATCGGCTTCCCGCCGTACCTGACTGGGCGCACCAATGGAAAGATCCTGACGGCAACATTTGTTTGCAGCTTGCCTACCCAGCAACGGGCAATGCGCCGACACCTTCGTGGCATCGGTTGCGTGCCCCTAGGGTCTGTGATTTTGTGATTGAAGTTGCCCCCGGTACGGCCACCATCCGCACCGAATACGACACTGAGATCGCGGCAGAAACGCTGGAACACCTACTCATCGACCAAGTGCTGCCACGTGTTCTTTCGGAGATGGGTGCGTTGGTGACGCATGCCAGTTGCTGCAAGATAGCTGACCACTGCGCCTTGTTTATCGGTGATAGCGGTTGGGGCAAATCCACACTGGTCAGTTTGTTGCAAGACTGCGGTCACCTGCCACTATCAGATGATTGTGTTCGGCTGGACAACATCGCAGAGCGGGTGCTGGCAACATCCACCTATCCCAGCTTGCGGCTATTCACTGATAGCATCGAACACGTCGGTATCGTCTCTTCGGCACTGACCTCGGTGGCGGCCTATACCGGCAAGCGCCGGATCAGCATGCCAGATCAGCATCCCCCCGAAGCCGTAGCAGTCCGTGCAATCTATCTGCTTAACAACCCGCAGCAACCGGCATCCACCATCCGTATCACCCCAGTGTCACCAGCACACGCCTGCATGGCCCTGGTTGGACAGGGCTTTCGGCTGGACCTTACCGCCCGTCATCGCAACATTAGCTTCCTGCAACAAGCGGCCGAGGTCGCACGCAAGGTGCCAGCGTTCACTCTCAGCTATCCCCGCGAGTACACGCAAACAAACACCCTGATTGCTCAGCTGCTGCAACACCTCGAAACCTTGTAGACCGCAGCAGATGCCGGTAACCGGCTAACACCCCCAGCGTACCTTGTCGCTATTGTGTTGTAGCCAGTGCTCCAGTAGCAGCAACTCGGTCAGCCCACAGACTGCAGCAATGTCACCCGCACGCCAGCGTGCTGCCATCGCCAGCACTCGCTCTTTATCAATATAGGTCTGCACTTTGGCGTTGCCTGCCGCCAGATCCAGCTCAAACCGATCCAATACCGGTTGCAGCACAACACGGTCAAAATTCGCACCGATATGGTGCTTGTCCGCCCGCCACGCCACCGCATGCGGAAGATAGCGGTTCATTGCTTTACGCATGATCCACTTGGTGCGGCCGTTTTTCATGCGCAAGTGCTGAGGGATCCACGCACAAAAATCCATCAATGCACGATCAGCGAAGGGGTGCATCATTTGGATGCCCTGCTCGCGGGCGCGCTCATTCACCCGTCGGAACGCATCCAACACAATCGGATTGTCCATGCTGGAGCGCTGCGGCCGCGCTTCAGCTTTCTTCTGGTGGCTAGCAAGCATGGATTCCAACTGTCCGCACCGATCAGGAATGTAAAAATCATCAATGGCGTTACGGTTCAAGAAACTGTTTTCAATTTCCTCCATCTGCAATTGCGCTGCACACCGGCGCCGAGCGAGTGTCCGTAACACAGAGGGTGCAAGCGCGCTTAGCAGTCCATACCCCAAATGGAAGGACGCTGCAGGCGTGAACCCTCCCAGTTGTCTTCGCTTGCGCGCGTTGCGCTGCAATTCTCGTGATCTTCCGCTGACGATCCAATCACGTCCCCCTCCCAATGAGAACAATGAATCCCCATCCACACCATCAAACAAGGTCTGCACCCCGGTCAAACCTGAACGTGAAAAAGCAAGTGCCATGAACGCAAATCGCCCGCTCATGAATCGTCGCATACCCACCAATAGTGCACGCGCCTCAGCAGCATCCCGTTCACATGAATGGCAATCGGTCAAATGTGGACGTGCAGCGCAAGCTCGAAGTGTGCGCGTGATTGCCAAAGTCTCCTGACAGCTTGGAACACTACTGTCAATCAGCGAGAAGGCATCCACCTCACCACTTTGCAGTAACGACGAGGACACCCCCAATACCGACGCTGAGTCCAGCCCTCCGCTGAACAAAACACCACGGCTTGTCGTCACGGAAAGGCGCTTGGCAATTGCACGCTCAAAGTGTAGTGAAAACGCCTCCACCCACGCCTTTTCCGGTGCATTGGGCGATGGGACATCCAGCGCATGCTCCCCTGGCACCCAATAACGCCGTACATCCAAGTGATCGAAACTTGCCAGCAGTCGATGCCCCGCTTGCAGCAATTGCGTCTGTGGCACCAAAGGCTGCACATTCTCCAGAACTTCCAGTGGATTGACCAATTGCTCAAACAATCTGGACACTGGTACGCGTTGATCCATGCCAAGCATGCGCGCTAAATCTTTTGGACCAGATGCGAAACCGATGTATTGGCCCGATGCGTAAGCAAAGTACAAGGGACGTATCCCCATGGGATCGGTAGCCGCCAACACGCGCTTACGTCGCACATCGACAACCACGAAGGCGAAGTCTCCATCTAGGTGAGAAGCACAATCGTCCCCCCAATGCAGATAGGCCTGCGCGACTGCATTCGCGGCCGTTACGTTTCCTTGCCCCTCCAAAACCGGAGCAAGCAGCACGGCATCCGCGACTACGATCAGCCCGGCTTGATGATCCACATAGACACCAGCATCGTGTGGTTCACTTCGATCATTGCCAGCATGCAGGATCACTCCAGACTCCGGCAACTCTAACCACACCCCAGCATCTGCTGCCACAGCCGCCTTGATTGCAGCGATACGGCTAGCAATGCCGCAGGCCTCCAGTTGGATGTACCCAATAATCGACCGCATGACCCTGACCTCAGGTCACGCGCAGAAGGTTGACAATCATCGCATTTTTTGCATAGTCTAGCGTCATACTACAATTGACCTTGATCCTTGCATTGCCCGCAATCCAACTGCACACGGATCGCTGTATTCCACAAATCCACGAGAGGGCTTACACAATGCAAACATCGCATTCATTCAATCGCCAGAGTTGCACGCTTGGTCTGCTTCTTGTTTGCACATTTTCTGCTAGCCCATCCCAAGCGCAAAGTCTACGTGATTTCCATCAAAATTCTGCGGGCAACTGTCATGCCGCCAACTCCGTGGCTGAGACCTACATGGATAGAGCAGAATCCGGGTACTTGAACACAAACACTAATAATCGCAGAAGGTCACAGGACGTACTGGTGATTTGTAACCCGGTGACAGACTCCATTTCCTTGCCCCAACCTAGCAACAAACCAAAGCAAACCGTTGCGGAACTGCAATTCTTTGCACATAACACCCTCACAACGCGTGACGCAACACTGACCTGCACACTCACTGCAGGCTATCTCGATTCTCCTGACATCATTATCGAGACGCAATCGGCCGTTCTCCCAACCAACGGAGATCTAAGGACTTTACTCTGGAACGACCACGGCAATTACACCAATTTTTACCCAGCTCCTTTGTCTGTCGTTTGTAATGTACCTGCTGGCGTCGAACTGACAGACAATGTCGTATTGTATTTGCTGCCATAGACCATAGACATGAAATCAGTTCCACTGGTTACGGTAGTGCTGTGCTTATTAACCGTAGGCAATCTTTACGCAACTTTCAAACTCTCTACCAAACTAGAAAATATTGAGAGTCGCGCAGCAAGTCCAGCTGCAACTACAGTGATGCCTCCTACTTCCCCCAAACTATCACCAGCCACAGTTCAACCCGTCATTTCCCCCTTGGCGGATTCTTATGATAGGAGTTTTGCTTTACGCCAAGCATCACAGCGGCTAATCAACCAGCGATTGAACCAGGCGAATGGATCCGCTTACGATCAAGCCAGAAGCATGGATAGCCTGCTGAATATAGAACCTAAAAATCCCGCACTGGAAACCAAAAACCTGGAATGGATGCAGACAGCATTGCAGTCAATGCAAGCAGATACCAGTATTCCAACCGCCAAGAATGTACAGACCGTATGCCAAGGCAGACGCTGCTTGGTTTCTGCTGAGTTCGGAAGTTTGCAAGTAGCACGAAATTGGGCTTCTCGTTATCTGCTTGCGGGCAATGGGCAGAACCTGAGTCGTGCCAGACCCATCGTCACACCAACCTTGGATGGTGGCACTCAGCTTAAGCTATACTTATTCTGAATCCCTCTCCTGCTCATTGCCTCCGGAGTTCCCATGGAAAAGCAGACCCAAACCAAGAATATTGAAAAATCCTCTTACAGCAGTCCGACGCTTAATTATTTCGGGGCTGTCACCCACCTCACCGCCGGCGGCAGCCAAAGTGTGAAAGAGTCGCCCGTTGCTCAACGGGGCACGCGCCAAGATTGACTGTTTCAAATGGATATATGCATCAAAATCATCTGCATGCGGCATCGAAACTGATGTCTCAGTGCTATGTTGCCGGGTGCCCGTTGTTGGTTGACGTCCGATTAATCACTCTGCAACCGCAGGATTCCACGCCATAGCCTGCTTAACATCAACGACACCCAGCGCCTATTCCCATACAAAGTACTTAACTGGGTAAGGCTGGGAAACAGCCGCATCCATACCCAGCGTAGCTTGGGTATGACCCCGGGCAGCGCCTTGAAATTCTGCCACTGCATGTACCGCCAATCTTGCAAGCGGCGTGCATCCAGTGGCTCTGTTGCTGCATTGCGTTGCAGCGTAGCGATAACCGAGGGGGGTAATTTCGTGCCAAACATGGTTGCTGCATCTTCGATCGAGCGCAAACACACACCACAGATGCGTTTGTGCGTGACCAGCGCCACGATGGCTGCCCATGCTTGTGCATCCATCCGCGCCATCAGCAGGTGGATATCAAACAGTAGCTTGAGCTGATCTGGCTCGGCGTTCTGGATGTTCAATGCACGATTGAGGCAGGCATGCACCAGTGCGTGTTCGACACCCAATGCGCGCATGTACGCAGCGTCGAAACCCAGCGGGATTGCGGCTTGCCAAAGGGTGTCGAAATCCAATAGTTCCGCATACAGTGGCGCATTGAGCAGGCGGCTGTGCATATCCAATTCGCCGCGCTTGCTGCCATTCACCTGCAAGATGCATTTGCGCTCGTAGCTGTACGCGCCGGCATCAGGCTCGGCCACGTAGTGCAGGGGTGCCAAGGCCGCAACAACGCGTCCTAACTCCTCTTTTGAAGCAAACAGCAGATCGATGTCGCTGGTTTCACGCAGATACGGGTCGGCGTATAGCCATAGGCCTAGCGCATTTCCTTTCAATAGCATGACCCGAACATCGGCCTGCCGCGCAGCATCTACAATTTGATGCAGCTGTTGCTCTTGCAGCATCGAGCGCACCAAGGCGGCACGGGTGTTCTTGCTCAATGCATCGCGCAACGCCTGTGGTTGGGCATCCCAATGCCCACACGTGCGCAGTTGCTTTTCCAGCAGCGCCTGCACGCCTTCCTCTTGGATGAGGTCCAACCATTGCGCGATGCTGGCATCGTCATCACCCAGCAGCAGTTGGCCGGTAACCAGGCTTGTTGCCAGTCGTTGCCGCAGCGTTGGCGTGGACACGGTGGTCAATGCATCACACCCGGTAATAGTCCCGATACCACGCCACAAAATTGGCCACGCCCTGCCCCACTGGCACCAGCGGGCGATAGCCCACATTGGCAATCAGGTCAGACACATCGGCCTCGGTATCGGGCACATCACCGGCCTGCAATGGCAACAACTCCATCGTTGCCTTCTTTCCAAGGCATTGCTCCAACACTTCGATATAACGCAGCAACTCCACCGGCTGCTCATTGCCGATGTTGTAGATGCGATACGGCGCCACACCGCTAGTCGCAGGGTCGGGGCTTGCGCTGTTCCAGTTCAGGTTTTTGCCCGGCACCTGATCCAGTGTGCGGATCACGCCTTCCACGATGTCATCCACATAGGTGAAGCTGCGCTTGTGCTTGCCGTGGTTGAACACGCGGATCGGCTGGCCATCCAGAATCGCTTTGGTAAACAGAAACAGCGCCATATCCGGGCGGCCCCATGGCCCGTACACGGTGAAAAACCGCAGGCCGGTAGTCGGGATACCGTACAGATGCGCGTAGCTATGCGCCATCTGCTCGTTGGCTTTCTTGGTGGCCGCGTACAGCGTCAGCGGATGCTCGGTAGCGTTGTGCTCTGAAAACGGCATATTGGTGTTGGCGCCATACACCGAGCTGGTGGAGGCATACACCAAGTGCTGCACACCGTGATGGCGGCAGCCTTCCAGAATATGCAAAAAGCCGGTGACGTTGCTTTGCACGTACACATGCGGGTTTTCCGCCGCGTAACGCACCCCCGCCTGCGCGGCAAGATTGATTACGCGATCAGGCTTATGCGTCGCAAACGTCTGTTCCACCGCTGCGCGGTCGGCCAGATCGGCCTGCACATGGATGTAATTTGGATGCCCGCTGAAGCGCGCCAGTCGCGCCTGCTTCAAGGTCACATCGTAGTAGTCGTTGAGATTGTCGATACCGATGACGGTATCGCCACGTGCCAGCAACACCTGCGCGACGTGCGAGCCGATAAAACCGGCGGTGCCGGTGACTAGAACCTTCATATTTGTATCCATCCGCACATTCTACGTGGGGGTGATCTGTGTGTTGCGGGTGTTTGCCAACTGCTGTGCCACCTCGCGGGCGGCGCTTTGCGGAGAAAACATGCGGGCAGCCAACGCGACCCCGGCTTGCCCCATCTGCGCGCGCATTGCGGCATCGTCAACCAAATGCAAAGCATGCGCATGCAGCAGTGCGGCGCTGTCCCCCGCGACCACCAGCCCCACCTGTTCGTGTTCCACCAGTCCCAGCAAGTCGTTGTTGGGGTTGACCCGCGCCAGTACCGGCAGGCCTGCATGCAAATACGTCAGCAACTTGCCGGGGATATTGTGGGTGTGATGCGCCGGATGCAGGGCCACAATCCCCACGTGGCAACGCGCCAGCAATGCCGGCAATACGGCAGGTTCCACTTCGTCCAACACCAATAGATTGGGCAGTGATTGCGCCACCAACTTCAACCGCTCGGTTTCGCTGCCGCGACCGACAAACACAAAGCCCACATCGCTGCGATCTTGCATCCGCTGGGCCAAGCTGACAAACGCATCCATATCCTGCGCTACACCCATATTGCCGGTATAGACAAAGTTGACGCGCCCCTCCAAGGCACCCAACGCAGGCGCGGGCAACGCTGTATTTGGAATGGGTGCGGATAACCAGTTATGCAGCACCGTGATGCGCGCATCGCCCAGCGTGTCCTTGGCCACCAGTGGCGCGTTTGAAGGCGTCTGCACGCCGATGATGTCGGCTTGTCGATATTGAAAACGCTCGACCGCTTTGAAGCATCGATACGCCAGCCCGCCCTTGCGCAGCACCCCCGCATCCACCGCCCAGTCGGGAAACAGGTCACGCACGATGAGGTAGGCCGGGCACCCATGTTTGCGCTTGATCGCCTTCACCAGGGGGCCCAGAAAAATGGTGGGTGAATACCACACCACACCCTCCCACTGCACATCACGCAATGCACTGCGGCGCAGCCCGCGCAGCAGCACCCATGGCAACACCAGCTCGGCCAAGGTGCGCCGCCAATACGGCACATCCTTGGTCCTGGCTGCGGGTACCCGCAACACCTGCACGCCATCGATCGTTTGCAAACCGGCTGCGCCATTGTGCGCGGGGGTCAACACCAATGGCTGGTGTCCCTGTGCCGCCAGTGCGTGGGCCATGTCGCGCATTTGCAGTGCGCCGGAAATCCGCGCCGGCGGGTAGGTATCTGCCACCAACAACAGCCGCATCAGTAACGCTTCCAGACCACCCGGTTCACATAATCCACATGGCTGTGAAGAATGCGCACCACCTTGTCGGACACATTGGGCATGCTGTAGTCGGCCACTTGCCGCAGCAGGCGGTCTGCGCCCATGGGCTGGGTTTCAAGGATGCTCAAGCACTGCATCACCCGTTCCACATGCATGCCGGTGAGCATGACGACGGCTTCTTCCATGCCCTCGGGGCGCTCATGCGCATCGCGCAGATTGAGTGCGCGGAAGTTCAACACCGATGCCTCTTCGTTGATCGTGCCGCTATCGGACAGCACCGCCCACGCATCGCGTTGCAGGCGCACGTAATCGCTGAAGCCCAATGGCTTGAGCAAGCTCACATGTGGGTGAAAGCGAACCCCCATTGCGTCGATGCGCTTGCGGGTGCGTGGATGCGTGGACACCACCACCGGCATGTCATAACGCGCCGCCACCGCATTGAGAATTTCCACCAATCCGGCAAAGTTGCGATCGGATTCGATATTTTCCTCGCGGTGCGCACTCACCACAAAGTAGCGCCCCGCCGTCAGGCCCAAACGCTGCAACGCATCGGAGCTCGCAATCGCAGGCGCGTAATGATTCAACACTTCAAACATCGGGCTGCCGGTCTTGATCACGCGATCCGGCGGCAATCCTTCGGCCAATAAATACTGCCGCGCGATATCGCTATAGGTCAGGTTGATATCGGCGGTGTGGTCCACAATCCGGCGGTTGATTTCTTCGGGCACGCGCATGTCGAAGCAGCGATTGCAGGCTTCCATGTGGAAGGTCGGAATCTTGCGGCGCTTGGCCGGGATCACCGCCAGGCAGCTATTGGTGTCGCCCAGCACCAGCACTGCATCTGGTTGAATAGCGGCCAGCGCCGCATCGGCGGCGATGATGACCTTGCCGATGGTTTCCGCGCCGGTGGCACCGGCCGCCTCCAAAAATACATCGGGTTTGCGGATGCCGAGATCGTCAAAAAAAATCCCGTTCAATTCGTAATCGTAATTCTGCCCGGTATGCACCAGCACATGCTCGCAATGGCGATCCAGCGCCGCCAATACCCGCGACAAGCGGATGATTTCCGGGCGGGTCCCCACAATCGTGGCAACTTTCAATTTGCGGGTGTTCATGCGTTAGCGTCCATCATCCACCATGGTGTGTTTCAAGGGCGTCCTGCACGGAACGGGCGCGAAACGGGTTACGAATGCGCAACCGCTCCTCGATCAGCAAACCGTCGTGCATGTCTTCGCTGTACAGCGTGTCCGTACCGGCCAGCAGTGCCGCTGCCACGATCATGGCATCGTAAACGGAAAGCCGATAACGCTCCGCCAATTGTCGGCCCAGGTCGTAGGTGATTTCGGTCAATGGTTCGACCCGGCACAGTGTCCGCACCAGTTGCAGCAAGGTGTCTACCTGCAGC
The DNA here is from genome assembly GCF_937872235.1 of uncultured Thermomonas sp. Lineage (NCBI taxonomy): Bacteria > Pseudomonadati > Pseudomonadota > Gammaproteobacteria > Lysobacterales > Lysobacteraceae > Thermomonas > uncultured Thermomonas sp. The sequence goes on along the minus strand of NZ_CALMPC010000068.1, from coordinate 1,033 downwards.
CACGTCATGCCGTGCTTACGCACAGCGACGTTTGACACTTCGTTGAGCACCTGCACACTGATCGTGCCGCCGCTTGCCAGCAAAGCCTCTGCACGATTGGCTTTGGCCAAATCCTCCGAAACCAGGTACAACAGCACGTTGCTATCGAAGAATGGATCAGCGTCCATTGGCCTGTTCGCGATCGAATGCGTAACCCTTGGGTATCGCCCCGCGCAGCTTGCGTACTCGCGCGAACAGCTCATCGATGCTCGGCTTCTTGGCGACCGTCAAGGTACGAGGATCATCCGCACGAACCTCGATTTCATCGCCATCCACCAGTTGCAGGCGCTCCACCATCGCAGCAGGCAAACGCACAGCTAGGCTGTTGCCCCATTTCGCGACTTTCATGGTCAGCACCCCAAGATATACATTATTGAAACGTATATCTTGCAAGGATCGGCACCGAAGTCAAGCAAGCGTACTCGCCACCGTATCCGGCTTCTGTCTATCGAAGATTTCGTTGGCCCACAGCATCACCACCAACGTATCGTCGCCGATATTGGTGATGTCGTGCACCCAGCCGGGGATGGTGTCCACGACCAAGGGCGTATCGCCATCACTTTCGACGGCAAACATCTCGTCAGTGAGCAGGTGCCGGAAGCGGTAGCGCGCGCGCCCATTGATCACCAAAAACTTTTCGGTTTTGCTGTGATGGTAATGACCACCCCGGGTGATGCCGGGGTGCGCGGTGAAAAAAGAAAACTGCCCGCAATCCGGGGTTTTCAGCATCTCCACAAACACGCCACGCGCATCGCCATGTTTCGGCACGCCGTAGCTGAAGGCCTCGGGCGGCAGGAAGCTGACATAGGTGGCATACAGTGCGCGCACCAAGCCGGTGCCCACGCGCTCGCTGAGCAAGCTATTGCGCACCTCGTTGAACGCTTCAATTTGCCGCGCCAATTCGCCCACGGTGGTGGTGTACACCGGCCCGGCATCCCACTGCCGCACACCCTGCCCCGGTGCCTGCAAAAAGCGCACGACCTCGGCCACCACA
>NZ_CALMPC010000067.1:0-13332 GCF_937872235.1 uncultured Thermomonas sp. | reverse complement strand
CTGCAATTCCACTTCGGCGTTCACCGCGCCTTCCCGACAGGACAACACGGTGCCGGCCAGCGCGTTGCGCGCGCTGGTGCGCACGCCGGGATCGCCCAGCACCACGAACGAGGACTTGACCAGCGCGATCGCGCTGCCGCCTTCGCGCAGGCCGAGGTCATCGACGCTGCGGTTGGTGATGATGGCGACCAGCTTGTCGCCGCCGTCGAGATCGAGGATCACCTCGCTGTTCACCGCGCCGCGCTGGATCGCCTGCACGGTGCCTTCGTACTGGTTGCGCGCGCTGGTTCGGAGCATGAGATTTCCCAGCCTCTTGAGCAGTTGGTCGAGGTCGCCGGCGCTGGCGGGCTCGCCCTGCCCCGCCAGCAGCCGCTGTTGCAGCGCGGTCAGCGCCTGATGGAAGGCCAGCACGCGCCGGCCCGTCTCGGTCAGCCGCGCGCCACCGCCGCCGCTGCCGCCGGTTTCCGCGCTGACCAGCGGTTCGCCGACGAACGCATTGAGCGCGGCGATGGCGTCCCACGCACCCTTGTAGCTCATGCCGACTGCGCGCGCGGCGGCGCTGATCGAGCCGTGCGCATCCAGCGCGTGCAGCAGCTTCGCGCGCTGCGGGGTCAGGCTGGTGCCCGCGCCGCGCAGGTCGATCAACGGTTCGAGGGAAGCGGTCGGCATGGCGTGCGGAAGAAAAAGCGTGGAGGACATGGCAGCGTACAAGCCGCCGCCCGTCATGTCAGTCCCAGCGCCTCGATCCTGCTGCCGATTGCCGCCTGCTTCATTTCAGCTTCCAGCACCGGAAAGTCCGCCTGCCGAACTGACCTAATGAAACGTCCGCCGCTCAGCAGATGGATTTCATCGCAGGTATCGCTCAAGGTCGAGAAGATATGGGATGAGATCAGAACGGTCTTGCCCAGCTCTTTCAAATTACGGATGATTTCCGTAATGACGATGTTGCCCTGTATGTCCACCCCGTTGAACGGCTCGTCAAGCACGAAATATTCGTTGCCTTGCAGAAGAATTGCCGTCAGCGCCAGCTTCTTTTTCATCCCCGTTGAATAGGCAGAGGCGTACTTGCCCAAGGGCAGGTCAAACACATTCCTGCCGTCAATGCCATCCACCTTCCTGCCCCTTGCGTTGCACAGCAGTCGGACATATTCCTCCCCCGTGATCTTCGGGAAAAAGTAAGGCTCGGCAAGCAGCAGCCCAAGGTGGTTCTTCAGCGGCTCAAGGCTCGAACTTATCTCGCCACCGTGGTTTTCCAGACCCGCGACGCACCTGAACAGGGTTGTCTTTCCCGCACCGTTTTCCCCGACAATGCCGTACACCCTACCCTTGTCGAACTGCACGTCGATGCTCTTCAGGACTTCATTTGCCCCATACCTCTTCGACAGCCCCTTGATCGCTATCATTTCAACAGACCGCCAAGGCGTTTTTCGGACTTCCAGAAAAGACAAGGCACCAGGACAAGCAGCAGCGGCGGAAACCAGAGGCAGAGACCCAAGGGGATGCCCTGCGCGATGTTCATTTCATTGGGATAGGCAGAATACTTACTGACGATCACGCAAACCAGGAACGCCAGACCCGCCAGGAAGAAAAGGGAGATCATGCCGATATCCCGATGGAAGAAAACAGTCAGCAGCAGCGCCACCGGCAGGGCAAGGGAAGACGAAAAAAGCATCGCCATCTTCATCTTGCCAAGCAGGAATCCTCTGGCATTGACGCCATATGTCCAGACGTAATACTCGTTTTCCAGCTTCGTGTAATAGCTCGACACAATGGCAAAGACCAGCAGCATCGCGAACACGCCCAGATTGAAATTGCCTGCGGAAACGGCAACGAACGCCAGCGCATACGCCATCAGGATTAGGTAGAAGGTGTTCCTGAATCCCGTCGAAAATTCGAAAGGCTTTTTCGAGAACGGCGTCCAGATGACGAAATCCAGCCTTGCACGGAACCTGACCAACGCCAGGATGACCACCGCCACCAGCAGCACGACCACCATAAGGAAGAACTGCCTGCAAAGCAGGAAAACAATGAAAGGCGACGAACAAACCAGGTTTTCCACAACCCTGACCTTTCGCAGTCCCGCGTCGCCGAAGCAGATTTCCAGGAATTCCGACCTTCGGCTCTCCGACAGCCTGCCGACGAGCATCAAGACGGAACAAACGTAAACGTATTCCGCAAATTCCGTCTTTCGGAACAAGACTATCGAGAAGCCGACAAAGGCCAGCCCCAGGACGACACAGGCAAGCAACGGCGCAAGTCCCGCATCCCTGAACCTGCGGCCGACCATTCTGCATTGAAGCTCGAAATATTCTTTCACTCCATCCCCGCCGTGTTGCCCCACGGTGACGACCAACCCACTCACGCCTCCGAAACCGCTCATTCCCGCGGTGCGCAGTAGCGCTGGTTCTGTCGCACTTCCGGCTCATCCGCGCGCGGCCCGCTGCGCGTCGATGATTTCCGGCAGGTCGGTTTCTCGGTCGATCTGCGGGAAGCGGCGGCGCTCCATGCGGCGGATGGCAAAGTGCATCCATGCCAGCGCGCTGGCCACGACCACGAACAGCAGCATGAAGCAGCTCGTCCAGACGCCGGTCAGGTCGTTGAGCGCACCGAACGCAATCGGCAGCAGGAAGCCGCCCAGCCCACCGATCATCCCGACCACGCCGCCGACCGCGCCGACGTACTGCGGATAATACACGGGGATGTGCTTATAGACCGCCGCCTTGCCCAGCGACATGAAGAAGCCGAGCACGAACACCAGCACGGTGAACGGCACCACGCCAATGGCCAGATGGAAAGTCACATCACCCTTGATACCCTTCACCACGTACTGGGTGTCGGGATAAGCAAGCAGGAAACAACAGATGACCGAGACGCCGAAGGTCCAGTACATCACCTTGCGTGCGCCCAGCTTGTCCGACATCCAGCCACCCACCACCCGGAACAAACTGGCCGGGATGGAATAGCAGGCCGCCAACATGCCGGCGTGCGCCACGTCCATGCCATACGCACCAATCAGGTAGCGCGGCAACCACAGTGCCAACGATACGAAACCGCCGAACACGAAGAAGTAATACAGCGCGAAGCGCCACACTTGCAGATTCTTCAGTGGTGCCATTTGTTCTGCAAACGGCATCGGCTTGACACCGGCCTTGCGACGCTGCTCCAGCGACGGGTCTTCCTGCGTGAACAGGAAATACAAAATGGCCATCACCGCCAAACCCACCGCCCACACCTTGGCCACCATCGTCCAGCCCGCGGCCACCATCACCATGGGGGCCAACAGTTTGGTCACCGCTGAACCAATATTGCCGGCGCCAAAAATACCCAGTGCGGTGCCCTGCTTTTCCGGCGGGAACCACTTCGACACATAGGCCACGCCGACCGAGAACGAGCTGCCGGCAATCCCCACGCCCAATGCGGCGATCAAGAATTGCGGATAAGTCTGGGCGTGGGTCAGCATCCAGGTGGCTGCAGCACCGGCCAGCATCACCGCAGTGAGCACTTTGCGGCCGCCCAATTGGTCGGCCCACACCCCAAGGAAAATGCGCAGCATTGATCCGCTGAGCACGGGCGTGGCGATCAACAACCCGAACTCGGTGTCATTCAACCCCAGATCTTTTTTGATCTGGATGCCGATGATGGAAAAAATCATCCACACTGCAAAGCAGGTGGTAAAGGCAATGGTGCTCAGCCATAGCGCCCGCTGCTGGCGGGCAGTGCTGATTTGAGAAAAGTCCTGCATGGACGTGCTTCCGGTGGTGGTTAAGAAACCTGTTGCCGGCGGCGCGTCCTGCTGCAATCAGGCCGCGCCAGCCTCGATGGCGTCCAGCCCGCGTACCTCGTAGCGTTCCTGCAAGCCTTGCAGGTATTGCTGGAGTTCGCGTTGCCGAACCTGCAATTCAAGATAGTCGGAAATCCGCTGCCGGACTTGATCGAACGCAAGTTCTTCGCCGCTTTCGACAGCATCCACGCAAACGACGTGGTAGCCCCAGCGCGACTCCACCGGAAATGCCGCCAAGCCCTCACGCAAACGAAAGACTTGGCGATCAAATTCCGGGGTTGCCTGGCCACGTTCCAGCCAACCCAGCTCGCCACCGTCGTCTTTGGAAGGGCAATCGGAATGGCGTAGCGCGAAGTCGGTGAACAAATGCGGCTGCAGCTTCAATTCCGTGATGAGTTTTTCCGCTTGCTCACGCGCATTGAAACGGCCACTGACATCATCCACCGCCGCGCCCAGCAGGATATGCCGCACGCGAATGCGGTCGGGTGCATGGAAACGCTCCGGGTTTTGCGCGTAATAGCGTTGGCAATCTTCCAGTGTAGGCACGCGGTTTTCGACTTCGCGCTCCAGCAGCAAGCGGGTGCAGGCTTCTTCCATTGCCTCGCTGCCTGCATCTTGCACATCGCCCTGTAGGCCCAGACGTTCCACTTCGCGGCGCAGCAACTCACGCACCACCAACGCACGTGCAGCGTCGGCGCGCGATTTTTCCGGAGTCATGGCGCGATGAAACTGCATTTCGCGGGCAATGTCGGCCTCGCTGATGGCGGTGTCACCCACAAACAGGAAACTTGGCGCGGCCTGCCCCAGCGAGCGCGGGCCTTCGTCGTTGTGGTCATGGGCATGGCTGTGGGCTTCTTCCGCCACCGACTTGCCACTGTCGATGACGGTGATGGGCAGCTCGCGCCTACCAAGCTTGCTTTCACTCATGACTACGCCCTCGGGCCGTAGCGCAGGCCGGGCTGACGGCGGCGCACCACTTGGTAGGGACGCCAGAAATAGCTGACCGGGATGCTCCACACATGCACCAGACGGGTGAACGGTGCCACCAGGAACAAGGTCATGCCCAGGAAGATATGCGCCTTATAGACCCAGTGCACATCGCCCACGTAGTCGGCTGCACCAAAGCGGAAGGTGACGATGTGCTGCGCCCAATCGGCCAGCGCCATCATCACGCCACCATCCATGTGATGGGTGGATTGCACGATGGTGTACAGACCCAGCAACAACTGCGCGAACAGCAGCAGCAAGATCACGGTGTCACCGGTGGTGCCGGTGGCCTTCACCCGGGGGTTGAACAGGCGACGCACGGTGAGGATGCTGATCCCCACCAAACAGACCGCGCCAAACACGCCGCCCGCGACCATCGCCAGCACTTGTTTTTGCGGCGCGGTGATGACGCTTTCATACAGCGCGTGCGGGGTCAGCAGGCCCACCAAATGGCCACCCAAAATGGCAAGAATGCCGAGATGGAACAGGTTGCTGCCAATGCGCATGCCCTTGTCGGAAAGCATTTGGCTGGAGCCGGTGCGCCAGGTATACATCGACTTGTCAAAACGCACCCAACTACCGATGAAGAACACGGCAAGCGCGATATAGGGATAAATCTGGAAACAGAATTGATTCAGATAATTCATGGCTGCACCTGTTGGGTTGCGGCATTGGTTGTGCGGTATGCGGGGCGGCTGTTGGGCTTGCAATCATCGGTGGGGGCTTCGGTGCCAAAGCGCACCGCTTCCTCTTCCCAAACTTGGTCCATCACTTCCGGCGTGTCGTCGCGGGGTTCCTGGCTGGCACGTTGCCGCAAGCTGCCCAAGTCGAGTTTGCCTTCGGCGTACTCCACCAAGATTTCCAGCAACAGCGTGTAAGGGCTTTGGCGTTCACCTGCACGTGCAGCCAGCAACCCGACGATATGGCTGACATGATGCAGCCAATCACGGGCTTCTTCTTGTGGCCGTTGACTGAGATATTCGAGCACCAACGGCAGGTAGTCCGGCAGTTCCTTGGCAGCCAGCTCGTAGCCATTCTTGCGATAGGCTTCGATCAGATCCACCATCGCTTGCCCACGGTCACGGGATTCGCCGTGGATGTGTTCAAACAGCAGCAGGCTCATTGCCCGCCCACGATCGAAGGTTTGCAGCCAACGATCCTGGGCTTCCAGCGCCTCCGATTTCAGCAACTCGCGAACAAACGTCTCCAACTGCATCCGCCGCACTGCTGGCAAGCCAGTGGCATCGACTGCTGCCAGCAGTTCATCGCCGTGTTGCCACAGCGCATCCTGCGGGTAGTCCAGCAGCACGCCGACGAGCTTGAGCAAACTCATTCAGCCACCTCGAACTTTTCCGTCCGGTTCGGATGCACGGCATACGTGGTGGTCTTGCGCTGACCGAACAGGTCTGCTGGCGAATCGCCACTGCAGCCATTGCCGAAGGTGAAGCCGCAACCGCCGCGCTCGCCGAAGGTGTCGTTGGCATATTCGCGATGCGCGGTGGGAATCACGAAGCGGTCTTCGTAATTGGCAATCGCCAGATAGCGATACATGTCCTCGGCCTGCGCCACGGTCAGCCCGGCTTGCTTGAGCACGGCCAGGTCTTCCACGCCGTCCACGTTCTTGGCGCGGCGCCATGCGCGCATCGCCATCAACCGTTCCAGTGCACGGATCACCGGCGCTTCATCACCGGCGGTAAGCAGGTTGGCCAGATAACGCACGGGGATACGCAGCGAGCCGATATCCGGCAACTCACCATTCATGCCCACCCGGCCACGTTCGGCGGCAGACTGGATCGGCGACAGCGGCGGCACGTACCAGACCATCGGCAAGGTGCGATATTCCGGATGCAGCGGCAGCGCGAGCTTCCAATCAATCGCCAGCTTGTAGGTGGGCGAATGCACGGCAGCTTCCAGCCAGCTATCGGGGATGCCTTCCTTGCGTGCGGCCTCGATGACCTTGGGATCGTTGGGATCGAGGAAGATGTCCAGATGCGCCTGATACAGGTCTTTCTCGGCCGGCACCGAGGCCGCTTCCTGGATGCGGTCGGCATCGTACAGCAGCACGCCGAGGTAGCGGATGCGGCCCACGCAGGTTTCCGAGCACACGGTGGGCTCGCCCATTTCAATGCGCGGGTAGCAGAAGATGCACTTCTCGGATTTGCCCGACTTCCAGTTGTAGTAGATCTTCTTGTACGGGCAGGCCGACACACACATGCGCCAACCGCGGCACTTGTCCTGGTCGATCAACACGATGCCGTCTTCTTCGCGCTTGTAGATCGCGCCCGACGGGCATGCAGACACGCAAGCCGGGTTCAGGCAGTGCTCGCACAGGCGCGGCAGGTACATCATGAAGGTCTTTTCAAACGCGCCGTAGATCTCTTTCTGCACGCCCTCGAAGTTCTTGTCCTTGCTGCGCTTGGCGAATTCGGTACCCAGGATTTCTTCCCAGTTCGGACCCCAATGAATCTTCTGCATGCGCTGGCCGGAAATCAGCGAACGCGGGCGTGCGGTGGGTTGGTGCTTGCTGTCCGGCGCTTCGTGCAGGTGCTGGTAATCGAAATCAAACGGTTCGTAGTAGTCGTCGATCTGCGGCAGGTCGGGGTTGGCGAAAATCTTCGACAGCATGCGGAACCGGCCACCGGCTTTGGGCACCAGCTTGCCGGCACGGGTCCGCACCCAGCCGCCGTTCCACTTGTCCTGGTTTTCCCATTCCTTGGGATAGCCCACGCCGGGCTTGGTTTCCACATTGTTGAACCAGGCGTATTCCACACCTTCGCGTGATGTCCACACGTTTTTGCAGGTGATCGAACAGGTGTGGCAGCCGATGCACTTGTCCAGGTTCAGCACCATTGCGATCTGTGCACGTACTTTCATCACACCACCTCCTGAGCGTTGGCAGGCACTGCTTCGCCATCCAGCCAATCCACTTTATTCATCTTGCGCACGATCACGAATTCGTCACGGTTGCTGCCCACCGTGCCGTAGTAGTTGAAGCCATAGGCGAACTGGGCATAGCTGCCGATCATGTGGGTGGGCTTGAGCACAATGCGGGTGACGGAATTATGGATACCGCCACGCGTGCCACTGATTTCGCTGCCGGGTGTGTTGATGATGCGTTCTTGTGCGTGGTACATCATCGCCATGCCGTTCATCACGCGCTGGCTGACCACCGCACGTGCGGCAATTGCACCGTTGACGTTGAACAGTTCAATCCAGTCATTGTCTTCAATCCCCGCTTCCCGCGCATCGTCTTCAGACAGCCACACAATCGGGCCACCACGCGAGAGCGTTTGCATGATCAGGTTATCGGAATAGGTACTGTGGATGCCCCACTTCTGGTGCGGGGTGATCCAGTTCAGCACGATCTCTTTATTGCCGTTGCCACGCTTGTTGTGCAGCGGGGCAATCGTCTTGGTATCCACCGGTGGACGGTACTGCATGAAGCCTTCGCCGAACGCCAGCATCCACTCGTGATCCATGTAGAACTGTTGGCGCCCCGTCACCGTGCGCCATGGAATCATTTCATGCACATTGGTGTAGCCGGCGTTGTAGCTGACGTGTTCGTCTTCCAAACCGGACCAGGTGGGCGAAGAAATGATCTTGCGCGGCTGCGCCTGGATATCGCGGAAGCGGATGGCTTCATGCTCCTTGCCCACCGCCAGATGGGTGTGGTCACGGCCGGTGAATTCACCCAGTGCCTCCCACGCCTTGACGGCCACATGGCCATTGGTTTCCGGTGCCAGATGCAACACGCATTCGGCGGCATCAATCGCGGTCTGGATGTTCGGGCGGCCTTGGCTGATGCCTTCTTCGCGCACGCGATGGTTGAGGTCACCCAGGAAATGCACTTCATCCTTGGTATCCCAATTGATGCCCTTGCCGCCATTGCCCTGCTTGTCCAGCAGCGGGCCCAGCGAGGTGAACTTCTTGTACAGGTTTGGATAGTCGCGCTCGACCACCGCAATCGTCGGCATGGTCTTGCCCGGAATCGGCTCGCACTCGCCCTTCTTCCAGTTGGTGACGCCCAGCGGCATCGCCAGCTCGCCGGGGGTATCGTGCAGGGTGGGCACCAGCACCACGTCTTTCTCTACACCCAGCACGCCCGGCGCCATTGCGCTCACCGCCTTGGCGATGCCCTTGAAGATATCCCAGTCACTGCGCGCCTCCCACGCCGGATCCACCGCCTTCGACAGCGGGTGAATGAACGGATGCATGTCCGAGGTGTTGAGGTCGTTCTTTTCGTACCACGTTGCGGTAGGCAGCACGATGTCCGAATACAGGGCAGTGGTGCACATGCGGAAATCCAGCGTCACCAGCAGGTCGAGCTTGCCTTCCGGCGCTTCATCGCGCCATTTGATTTCCTGCGGTTTTTCCGCACCACGTTCGCCCAGATCCTTGCCTTGCAAGCCATGCCGGGTACCCAGCAAGTGGCGCAGCATGTACTCGTGACCCTTGCCGGAGCTGCCCAGCAAGTTCGAGCGCCAGATGAACATGTTGCGCGGGAAGTTCTCCGGTGCGTCCGGGTCAGCGTAAGCAAAATCCATCGCCCCACTCTTGAGCTGACTGACCACGTAGTCGGCCGGCGTACTGCCTGCGGCTTCGGCCGCTTTGGCAATACTGAGCGGATTGCGGTTGAGCTGCGGCGCGCTGGGCAACCAGCCCATGCGGATCGCCTGCATGTTGAAGTCGGCCTGGCTGCCGCTGAACTTGGCCGGGTCTGCCAAGGGCGAGAGCAGTTCCTTCATCTCGACCTTTTCGTAGCGCCACTGGTCGGACATGAAGTAGAAGAACGAGGTTCCGTTCATCTGGCGCGGCGGCTTGCTCCAATCCAGACCGAACGCAATCGGCTGCCAGCCGGTTTGCGGGCGCAACTTTTCCTGGCCCACGTAATGCGCCCAACCACCGCCGGTTTGGCCCACGCAACCGCACATCATCAGCATGTTGATGAGGCCGCGGTAGTTCATGTCGTTGTGGAACCAATGGTTCATCGCCGCGCCGACGATGATCATGCTGCGGCCGTGGGTCTTGGCGGCGGTATTGGCGAATTCGCGGGCGATTTCGATCACGTCATGGCGCGGCACGCCGGTGATCTTTTCCTGCCATGCCGGGGTGCCGGGCACGTTGTCATCGAAGCTGGTGGCTACATTGCCGCCACCGAAGCCGCGATCCACGCCGTACTGCGCCAGCAGCAGGTCATAGACGGTGGCGACCATCCATTCCTTGCCATCGGCCAACTGCAAGCGCTTGACCGGGATGTTGCGCTCCAGGATGTCGTCGAACTTGGAAGCCGTCCACTTGCCGTGCTCGATCCCGCCGAAGTACGGGAAGCTGGCGGCTTCAATGCCGTCATGATTGTCTTTCAGCGACAGCAGCAAGCGGGTGTCGCGGCCGGCGCTGTCTTTTTCTTCGATGTTCCACTTGCCCTTCTCGCCCCAACGGAAACCGATGGAACCGCTCGGAATGGTGATCTGGCCGTTGGTTTCATCAATGGCCAAGGTCTTCCACTCGGGGTTGTTGGCTTCGCCCAACCCGCCAAGATCGGAGGCGCGCAAGAAGCGGTCCGGCACCAGACGGCCATCGGCGCGCTTTTCCAAACGCACCAGCATCGGCATGTCGGTGGTCTTGCGGCAGTAATCAACGAAGTAGTCCGTGGCCTTGTCGACGTGGAACTCTTTCAGGATCACATGACCGAACGCGAACGCCAGCGCGGCGTCGGTGCCCTGCTTGGGATGCAGCCAATGGTCGGTGAGCTTGGCCACTTCCGAATAGTCGGGCGTGATCGCCACGGTCTTGGTACCGTTGTAGCGCGCCTCGGTGAAGAAGTGCGCGTCCGGCGTGCGCGTCTGCGGCACGTTGCTGCCCCACGCGATGATGTAGCGGCTGTTGTACCAGTCGGCCGATTCCGGTACGTCGGTCTGCTCGCCCCACACCTGCGGGCTGGACGGCGGCAAATCACAGTACCAGTCGTAGAAACTCAGGCAAACACCGCCCAGCAGCGAGAGATAACGCGCACCGGAGGCGTAGGAAATCATCGACATCGCCGGGATCGGCGAGAAACCGATCACGCGGTCGGGGCCGAATTTTTTCACGGTGTAGAGGTTGGCCGCCGAAATGATTTCGTTGACTTCATCCCAATGCACACGCGCAAACCCGCCCATGCCGCGGCGGGTCTTGTAGCTTTTGGCTTTGTCGCTGTCTTCAACAATGCTGGCCCACGCATCCACCGGCGCCTTGGCCTTGCGCGCCTCGCGCCACAGCTTCAGCAGCGCGCCGCGCACCAGCGGGTACTTCACGCGGTTGGCGCTGTACAGATACCAGGAATAACTGGCACCCCGCGGGCAGCCACGTGGCTCGTGGTTGGGCAGATCCGGGCGCGTGCGCGGATAGTCGGTTTGCTGAGTTTCCCATGTCACCAGACCGTTCTTGACATAGATCTTCCAGCTGCAGGAGCCGGTGCAGTTCACCCCGTGGGTGGAACGCACGATCTTGTCGTATTGCCAGCGCGCACGATAGGAATTTTCCCATTCGCGGCTTTCGGTTTTGGTGACACCGTGGCCGTCGGCAAACTCTTCCGGGTTGCGTTTGAAGAACTGCAAACGGTCAAGGAAATAACTCATGAGAACATCCTCTTGGCAGGTGAACGCAGGTTGCGCGCACGCATTTTTTCTTTGAAGGCGGCAGCACCGGCTGCCGCGTTGTGGTTGTCCAGCTTCAGCATGGCGTCTTGACGCGACGTCTTGGCACAGCGTCTCAGCATGGTGTTTCGGCACCACGACGGAAGTACCACCACCATGTCACCGCAAGGCAGGTGGCATAGAACACAATGAATCCGTACAGCGCCATTTCCGGGCCGCCAGTCCATGCAATCGACGAACCGTAGCTTTTCGGGATGAAGAAGCCACCGTACGCACCAATGGCCGAACTGAAGCCGATCACTGCCGCCGATTCAATGCCCGCTTGGCGGGTGGCAGCCACCTTGCCTTCGGCATCCTCATTGACCGACCAGCGCGCATGCAGGGTGCGAAAGATCACCGGGATCATGCGGAAGGTGGATGCATTGCCAATCCCCGACAACACGAACAAGCCCATGAAGCTGCCGAGGAAGCCGTAGAAATTGCCGCCCTGACCATGCTGCGGCAGGAAATGCAGCACGCAGAACACGCCAACAATCATCAGCGCGAACACCCAGAAGGTCAGCAGCGCGCCGCCCAACTTGTCCGACAACCACCCCCCCACCGAGCGCATCAGTGCACCCACCAGCGGGCCCAGGAAGGCATAGGTCATCGGGTTGACATCCGGGAACTGGGTTTTGATCAGCATCGGGAAGCCCGCCGAGAAGCCGATGAACGACCCAAAGGTGCCGATATACAGCCAGCACATCAGCCAGTTGTGCTTGCGCTTGAAGATCACCGCCTGCTCGGCAAACGAGGAACGCGCCGCCGCCAGATCATGCATGCCAAACCATGCGGCCACCGCGCAGATCAGCAGAAACGGCACCCATACAAACCCCGCGTTTTGCAGGAACAGTTGCTTGCCTTCGGCGGTCAGCTGCGGGCCACCGACGACCCCGCCGAACAGTGCCATCGTGATGACCAGCGGAATCACGAACTGGGTAGCCGACACGCCCAGATTGCCCAGCCCCGCATTCATTCCCAGTGCAAAGCCTTGCTTGGCCTTGGGATAGAAGAACGAGATATTGGACATCGACGAGGCGAAATTGCCGCCACCGAAGCCACACAAAATGGCAATCGCGACGAAGTGCCAGTACGGGGTGCTGGCGTCTTGCACCGCAACGCCCAGCCAGATCGCTGGAATCAATAGCGAAGCGGTGGCAATTGCGGTCCAGCGGCGACCACCGAACATGGGCACCACAAACGAATAGAAAATGCGCAAGGTGGCGCCGGACAACGCGGGCAACGCCGCCAGCCAGAACAACTCATTGGTATCAAACGTGAAGCCCACCTTCGGCAGGCTGATGGTCACCGCCGAAAACATCTGCCAGATGGCAAACGCCAGCAACAGTGCCGGGATGGAGATAGCGAGGTTGCGATTGGCGATCCGGTTGCCGGTCCGCGCCCAGAACGCAGCATCCTCGGGATGCCACTCCTGAATCACGGAACCGACGCGGACAGGCCGTTCAGCCATTTGCGCACTCATGGAAGCACCTGCAGGTTGGGAATCCGGCGGTTGCGGTCGCGCCCCGCTGGGGCCGCGCTACCTTCACCATGCGCCAGATACTGCCCTGCATAGGCCCTCCTCGATTTGATCGGAGTCAAATGACGTCGGCTACCTTACTCCCTGCTTGACACAGGTCAACCGCTGCGCGGGGAAACTCGCTTGACTACGCCGCGCTGGCGCACGCTATCGCGCACGTCCACCGCAAACTCGATATCCAGCCTATCCTCACCCCCCACCGGCAGCGAAAAGCACAGCCCCTCGCGGCATGGCAGGCGCAGCACATAAAGATCCAGCTGTGTCTGCGGGAGAAAAAACGTGACGTGGCCGGGCTTACCCACCAGAGCCGCCGCCTCGTCCCGGGTCAAGCGCACCTGCACGCACAATGC
>NZ_CALMPC010000066.1:0-2704 GCF_937872235.1 uncultured Thermomonas sp. | reverse complement strand
TGCGCATCACGGTGGGCACGGCGCAGGCCAATGCACGCCTGCTGGCGGCGCTGGATGAGGTGCTGGCGTGAGTGGCATGCACTGGACGGCACATGCAGGCACGCCATTGCAAGGCGTGTTGACCATCCCCGGTGACAAATCGGTCTCGCACCGGTCGGTGATGTTTGCCGCATTGGCCGATGGCACTTCCACCATCGATGGGTTTTTGGAAGGCGAAGACACCCGCGCCACCGCAGCCATCTTCGAATGCTTGGGCGTGCGTATCGAAACTCCATCGCCGTCGCGGCGCGTGGTGCACGGTGTGGGTATCGACGGTTTGCAGCCTGGCGCTGCGCCACTGGACTGCGGCAATGCCGGCACCGGGATGCGTTTGCTTGCAGGCTTGTTGGCAGCGCAACGGTTTGATTCCGTATTGATTGGCGATGCTTCGCTCAGCAAACGGCCGATGCGGCGCGTCACCGTGCCGCTGGCGAAGATGGGCGCGCGCATCGACACGGAGGAGGGCGGCACGCCGCCGCTGCGCATCCATGGCGGCCAGCCGCTGGTCGGCATCGACCACACGCTGGAAGTAGCCAGCGCGCAGGTGAAGTCGGCCCTGCTGCTGGCTGGGTTGTATGCGCACGGTGAGACCGTGGTGCGCGAGCCGCACCCGACCCGCGATTACACCGAACGCATGCTGTCGGCGTTCGGCGTGGAGATTGAATTCTCGCCCGGGTTTGCGCGGCTGCGCGGCGGCCAGCGCCTGCGCGCCACCGATGTGGCGGTACCGGCAGACTTCTCCTCGGCGGCGTTCTTCCTGGTCGCGGCCAGTATTGTTCCAGGCTCCGAGCTACGCCTGCGGCAAGTGGGCCTGAACCCGCGGCGCACCGGCTTGCTCACCGCGCTGCGGATGATGGGTGCCGACATCACCGAAGAACGCAGCGGCATGCACGGCGGCGAGCCAGTGGCCGATTTGCGGGTGCGCTACGCGCCGCTGCACGGGATCGAAGTGCCGGAAGCGTTGGTGCCCGACATGATCGACGAATTCCCGGCGCTGTTCATTGCCGCCGCTTGCGCCGAAGGCCCCACCGTGGTGCGTGGCGCGGCCGAGTTGCGGGTGAAGGAATCCGACCGCTTGGGCGTAATGGCGGCTGGCTTGCGCACACTCGGGCTGCAAGTGGATGAAACCCCCGATGGCGCCACCATTCACCCCGGCGCGATGCATGGTGGGCAGATCGTCAGCCAGCACGACCACCGTATTGCAATGGCATTTGCGGTCGCCGCGCAGCGTGCGGCTGGCAAGGTGCTGATTCGTGATGTAGACACCGTGGCAACGTCATTCCCGGGCTTTGCGGAGCTGGCGCGTGCGGCGGGGTTCGGGTTGGTTTGAAACCGATTACAGCGGCGGTAGCTGCGTCACGATAGCGGCATCCAATGTGTCCCAATCCACGCTATCCAGGCTGTGCAAACCGCATGTGGCATTGGCCAGCAGCTTGCGTTGCACATCGCTACGGTGCAGCGCCACGGCGTAGGGAACGCGCATGAACGTCACCATCGTGTAGTGCGGCACAAAGCGGCCTGGATGGCGCGCTTGCAGCAGTAATTCCAATTGCCGCTGCAGCAGGAAATCGGCATCGTCGACTTTGTCGCGCATTTCAATGTAGTTTTCCAATGCCATTTGCTGGATTGCCTCGGCATTGGGCTTGCGCTCGGCTTCGAATGCGGTGAACGCTTCGGCCAGGGATGCGGTAACGGTCAGATGTTCGGCCAGCGCCACGCAATCTTCGAACGCACAATTCATGCCTTGCCCGTGGAACGGCACCATGGCGTGTGCGGCGTCACCCAGCAGCACCGCTTGCCCGCCCAGGTGCCAATGGTCCAGATACAAGGTGGCCAACGTGCCCACCGGGTTGGCCTCAAAGTCATGTTGCAACCTGGGAATCAGTGGCAACGTATCGGGGAAGTCGCGTGCAAACAATGCCTGCGCCTGCTCACCGGTTTGTACCTGCGCAAAACTGGGATAACTGCCCGCGTGCGGCATGAACAAGGTCACCGTGAAGGTGCGTTCGTCATTGGGTAACGCAATGCACATGTAGTGGCCACGTGGCCAGATATGCAGGGCATTGGGCTCGATGCGAAAGCCACCGTCGGCGGCGGGCGGGATTTCCAGTTCCTTGTAGCCGTGGTCCAGCCACTCGGTGCGTTCGCCCAGCGGTTGCACTTTCGCGATCTCGGTGCGCAGGGTAGAGCCGGCGCCGTCCGCGCCGACCAGCGCGCGGAACGCGCGGGTCACGGAATCGGTGTGGTGGCGGAAGGTGGCGACATGATCGACGAAGTCCACCTGCTCCAGCGCGTGGTCGAAATGCAGGCGCGCACCGTGCGATTCGGCGATGTCGAGCAGCACGATATTGAGCTCGCCACGACTGATCGAGTAAATCACTTCCGAATCATCGCGCCCGTAGCGTTGCAAACCCGGCGTGCCGTGCAGCGGGTGCACATAACGGCCGCGCATCATCACCGCCTGCTGCAGCACGGCCTCGTCGGCGCCGGCCTGGCGCAGCGCGTGCAGGCCGCGCTCGGCCAGTGCCAGGTTGATTGAACGCCCGCCGGCATAGCCATCAATGCGCGGGTCGCCGCGCCGCTCGAACACGTCCACCGACCAGCCGCGGCGGGCCAGCAGGATGGCGAGCAGGGCGCCGGCCAGGCCGCCGCCGATGAGGGTGAT
>NZ_CALMPC010000065.1:0-2673 GCF_937872235.1 uncultured Thermomonas sp. | reverse complement strand
GCTACATATTGTCCTTAATTCAAGACAAAGCATTACCCTAAGGACACTTTGTGTGCCGCCGAATCATGCCCAACTTACTCCAATGCCGCCCGCAACTTCTCCCCAAACAGCGGCCAAGCAAAGCCACTGGCAAACTGCTGCGCGCCCGCCCGGCTTGCGCCATCCCCAGCCGCCAGCACCTGCAACACGGCACCACTGAGTGATGCGTAGTCACCGGGGGGCACCAGCCGCCCGGACCGACCTTCGGCCACGGCATCCACAATCCCGCCGGTGGCAAAGGCCACGGTGGGTAGGCCGTGGGCTGCCGCCTCGATAGCCACCATGCCAAAGCCTTCGGGATCGCCCGGAATTTCGCGCACCGGGAACACGTGGACGGCAGCACTTTCGTAAGCGCAGGCCAGTGCGTGGGGGTCGGTGATCACGCCAAGGAAACGCACATGACTTCCAATGCCCGCAGTATCGGCCACCGCCTGAATGCTGTCACGGGGCTGCACGCCGGCCAGCAATGCATTACTGGGTGCTTCGCCAATAATCACAAGGAGCGTATCGGATGCCTGTTTGACGATCTCGGGCAATGCGTTTTGCACGAATTCGCGCAGCCCTTTGCGCGTTGTCAGCCGTCCAATCGACAGCAGTAAGCGCGCATCGCCCAACGCATGCCAATCGCGGAAGTCATGCAAGTCTTCCGGTGGCTGTGGCGAGGAAAGCAAACTGACGCCGGGATGCACAATGCAAACCTTGTGTTCCGCCACACCCAAGGCCCGCACCAAATCTTCCGTGGGCTGGCTGTTGGCAATCACAATGTCCATCCGTCGCAGGATCGGATGCCAAATGGCGCGATACATGGGGTGGCGCACCGCCACATCCAGCCCATGTACATACACCGCTGCACGCGCGCCGCAGGCACGCGCTGCCAGCCATGCCGCAGGCGCGGTCAGGCCGCTGCCGGCCAGAACCAGATTCGGCTTGCGCGTGCGTGCCAGCCACAGCGCACGCCATGCCGAGGCCAACAAGAATCGCCATAACGGGCGCAGCGGAACCTCAGCCAGCGCAACAGACGTGGGTTTGAGCGATGCGGCACCTTGTGGCCCAACGACATCGACGTCAGCCCACTCCGACAACGTATTGGCAATATGCCAGTTGAGCCTTTCCATCCCACCCACCAAGGGTGGCAAGTTGCGGGTGATGTGGAGGATGCGTGGACGACGCTCAACCATCGCGTCGATACGTGAGGTTCGTTATTTGCTCGGAAATCAACCCAATCAAAAACACAATCACCGCCGCACTAAACAACAACATACTCATATTTGTAAAGCGACCGCCTTCATAAAAAGTCCAGCCATACCACCCTAACCCGGTGAGAAAAAACACCACCGCCGTTGGGATAAATAACTTCAATGGCGAATACAAGCTGGCAATTTTGAAGATAATCAGCAGGAAACGCACACCGTCTTTAAGTGGGCGGATATGGCTGTTGGTGCCCACGCGTTTAGCCACCGGGATCGGCACATAGGCCACCGGGTAGGCGCTGCGGAAAAACGCCATGGTGCTGGTGGTGGGATAGGAAAACCCATTGGGCAACAGATGCAGGAATTCCTTGAACTTGTCTGCACGGACGGCGCGAAAGCCCGAGGTGAGATCAAGAATCTTGTGCCCGGTCATCCAGCTAGCCAGGCGATTGTAAAAACCATTGGCAAGCCCACGCGAAAAATTGGCTTGCCCGCTGGCATCACGCGCACCCACCACCATGTCGTAGCCTTCATCGAGCTTGGCCAGCAGCGCGGCAACGTGTTCTGCGCCGTGCTGGCCGTCGGCGTCCATGAAAACGAGAATTCCGCCACTTGCCGCACGTGCGCCGCGTTTGACTGCTGCGCCATTGCCCATGGAATAGGGCGAGGACAGCACCCGTGCGCCGTGCTCGGTGGCAACGACTGCAGTGGCATCGGTGGAACCATCATCGACAACGATGATTTCAGCATCGGAAAACCGTGAGCGAAGTGCCGGCAGCGTTTGCCGCAGACCATCGGCTTCGTTCTTGGCAGGCAGGATGATGCTGAGTGGCGTGGCGTTCCCCATTTGCCAAAGGTAGCCCGAACATCGCCGCAGGGAAAGCCGCTGATGGCTTGCCGCCACCCAAGGCTCCATCCCAACGGTCATTCGTTTTTGCCTGCGTACTCTTTTGCGCTAAAGTCACCGCGTTCCCGGGGAGATCCACACCAATGAGTACTGCACCTGCCGCCAATCTGATGGGTATCACCGGCATCGCCCGACGTCTGGTCATGGACGGCGCGCTGGACGAGGCGGTGGCGCGCAAGGCGATGGACGCCGCCACTGCCGAGAAGTCACCACTGGCGGCGTATCTGGTGCAACACCGGCTGGCATCGCCAGCAGCGTTGGCGGCCGCCAATTCGGTGGAATTCGGCATGCCGATTGTGGATGCACTGGCGCTGGATCCGGCCCAATCCGCGATCACTTTGGTCAAGGAAGACTTGCTGCGCAAGCATCAGGTGTTGCCGCTGTACAAGCGCGGTAACCGCCTGTTCGTGGGCACATCAGACCCCACCAACAACCAGGCGTTGGAGGAACTCAAGTTCCACACCAACCTGGCGGTGGAACCGATTTTGGTGGATGCCGACCGCATCAAGCGCTGCCTGGATCTGTGGTTGGAGGCCG
>NZ_CALMPC010000064.1:0-15939 GCF_937872235.1 uncultured Thermomonas sp. | reverse complement strand
ACTGCGTGGCTATTCCCGCTTAGACCGGTGGCGGGTTGCCGCCCGCCGCGCAATACGGCAGCTGGCGGTACTGGCGGATCCAGCGATGGATCCAGTCATCCAGTGCCTTGCCGGTCAGACCGCTTTCGCAGATCTTGACGCACCACAACAATTGCGTGCCGGTGTAGCCGGAGCTGGCGCAGGTGGTGACCATGCCGCCAGGGATGGCCCAAGCGATCAGATTGGTGGCGTAGGCTTGCATGCCGGGACTCGCGGCATTCCCGGAGCAAGGGCCAGCGGCGAAGTAACAGGTGAGTGGAATTGTGGAGAACACCACTTTGCCGGCACCGGTGTTGTAGGCAAAGGTGGTGACATAGCTTGCGGTGTCCTGTGTCGCCAGGATTTGCGAGCCAGCGGGCAGAGACCCTGCATCGACATAGCCGTGATTGGATGAGCTGCCATTATCCAGCGAGGCATTGTTGATCGCGCCACCAGGGCCTGCGGTGATTGGGGAGCCTGACGGGAAATCGATCTGGTATCGATTTCCACCGTTATATGAGTAGGGTACGGTCTGCCCGCCAGGCAAGGATTTGCTGCCTTGGCCGCCCCAGTTGGGGTCATGCCAGATCAGTACCATGCCGCTGTTTACGGCGCTGTCCACCGCCGCATTGGTTGCGAAATAGCAGCCGTTGATGAACAAGCCTTGTAGCCCCGCCAGCGAGGGCGCATCCAGAGATGCGACGGCAACTGGCGTATGGCCAGCCGCGGTGATGATGGAGGCGGGATTGACGTTGTAGCAATTGTCCCCGTAGTACCCCACATTTCCCGCATGGCTGACGGCCGGCATCGCCATTGCCCCCAACCCCCCCAGTACCGCCAACGCCAGTGTTGTCATTTGCGTTTTCATTGTTGGCATCTCTCACTTGGTTAGGCACCCGCATTGGGTGCATCTGTTGTGTAACAGCGCAAAACGGGGAACAAAGCGGACACCGGGATTGGATGTCCGTCCGATGCCCGTGCCCATCGCGTCTCGGCGGTCGCCCTGTTACGCTCTTGCTTGCCGTCCGCTAGCCACCAAGCCCGCATGAATGCTGTTCTGTCCGATCCTACGCCATCTGCCGACGAGCGCGTTGTGGCGCTGCTGTTGCAGCGCGGCAAACTGAAAGACACCGATCTGGCCAGTGCGCGCAAGCTGCAAGACCAAGACGGTGGCGATTTGCTGGTGCTGCTGGGGCGGCTGGGGTTGGTGTCCGAGCGCGACCATGCCGAGGCCTGCGCCGCTGAGCTGGTGCTGCCGCTGCGCAGTGCAAAAGAGGTGCCCGAGTTGCCACCCGAGGAGGTGACGCTGGGCTTCAAGTTCATGAAGCAATTTCATGCAGTGGCGGTGGCTGCCGATGCCGCCGGCGTGGATGTGCTGCTGGCCGACCCGCAAGATGCGTATGTGCAGGACGCGCTGCGTTTGGCGCTGGGGCGGCCACTGCGCCCGGCGGTGGCGTTGCGTTCGGAAATTGATGAGCTGATCGAGCGCTGGTACGGGCAAGGCCGCAGTGCGATGGAAGGCATCGTCGAGCGTGCCGAAGGTGAGGAACATTTCGATGATGTTGAACACCTGCGCGATCTGGCTTCGGAAGCACCGGTCATTCGGTTGGTGAATCTGATCATCCAGCGGGCGGTGGAAATGCGCGCATCCGACATCCATATCGAGCCCTTCGAGACGCGCTTGAAAGTGCGTTACCGCATCGACGGGGTGTTGGAAGAAGGCGAAAGCCCGCCGCTGAACCTGACCGCCGCCATCATCAGCCGCATCAAGATCATGGCCAAGCTCAACATTGCCGAGCGCCGGCTGCCGCAGGACGGGCGCATCATGGCGCGGGTGCAGGGCAAGGAATTGGATCTGCGTGTGTCCAGCATTCCCACTGCGCATGGCGAATCGGTGGTGATGCGGTTGCTGGATCGCGAAACCGTGGTGCTGGATTTTGCCAAACTGGGGTTTGGCGAACACTTCATGCCGCGCTTCCAGAAAGTGCTGGAACAGCCGCACGGCATCTTGCTGGTCACCGGTCCCACGGGTTCCGGCAAAACCACCACGCTGTACACCGCGCTGTCCAAACTCAATACACCCAAGGTCAAAATCATTACGGTCGAAGACCCGGTGGAATACCAGATCGACGGTATCAATCAAATTCAAGCCAAGCCCGCCATTGGACTGGATTTTGCCAACGCTCTGCGCAGCATCGTGCGGCAAGACCCCGATATCATCATGATCGGTGAAATGCGTGATCTGGAAACCGCACGCATCGCCATCCAGTCCGCCCTGACCGGGCATTTGGTGCTGTCCACCTTGCACACCAACAACGCCGCCGGCGGCATCACGCGATTGCTGGATATGGGTGTGGAAGACTATCTGTTGACCTCCACCGTCAACGGCATTTTGGCGCAGCGCCTGGTGCGCAGGCTTGAGCCCACCCATGCCGAAAAATATCCGGCATCGCCCGAGGAAATCGAAAAATTCGGCTTGCGCCGATTCCAGCCGCAAGGCGATATTTTCCTGTATCGCGCGGTGCCCTCGCCACTGTCCCCCACTGGCTATCTGGGCCGCACCACCATCATGGAATTGCTGGTGATGGACGACGAAGTGCGGCGTGCGGTGATGCGGCATGCCGGCATGGATGAAATCGAGCGTCTGGCGCGGCAAGGCGGCATGAGCACGATGTACGAAGTGGGCATCGCCAAAGCCCTGCGCGGCGAAACCACCATCGAAGAGGTGCTGCGTGTGACTGAGGACGCGTAAGGTCATGGCCCTGTACCGCTACAAAGCCTTCAACGTGCGCGGTGAACTGCTGGATGGCCAGATGGAGGCCGCCAGTGATGCCGAGGTGGCGGCACGCCTGCAAGAGCAGGGCCATCTGCCGGTGGAGGCCGCGCTGGCCAGTGGCAGCGGGGGGGCGTCGGCGTGGCGTGGGTTGTTCAAACCTGCACCATTTGCGGGGCAAAAACTGGTGCAATTCACGCAGCAGTTGGCCACCTTGCTGGGCGCCGGGCAGCCGCTGGATCGGGCTTTGGCAATTTTGCTGGAGCTGCCGGAGGATGCCGCCGCCAAACGTACGATTACCGATATTCGTGATGCGGTGCGCGGTGGCGCATCGTTGTCGGCGGCGCTGGAGCGGCAGCACGGCACGTTTGGGCGGTTGTACGTGAATATGGTGCGTGCAGGCGAAGCCGGTGGCAGTTTGCACGACACCTTGCAGCGCTTGGCCGACTATCTGGAGCGCGCCAGTGCGCTGCGCGGACGGGTGATCAATGCCTTGGTGTATCCGGCCATTTTGTTGTTGATGGTAGGGCTGTCGCTGCTGTTTTTGCTGGGCTATGTGGTGCCGCAATTTGCCGCGATGTATGAAAGCCTGGATGCCAAGTTGCCGTGGTTTTCGCAGGCGGTGCTGGGCTTGGGCATGCTGGTGCGGCATTGGTGGGTGGTGATTTTGGCGCTACCACTGCTCATGCTGTTGTGGCTGGATCGCAAGCGCCGTGATCCGGCATTCATGCTCAAGTGTGATGGTTGGCTGCTGCGGCAAAAATTGGCCGGGCCGTTGGTGGCCAAGCTGGACACCGCACGCTTGGCGCGCACCTTGGGCACCTTGTTGCGCAATGGTGTCCCGCTGTTGGCGGCATTGGGCATTGCCCGCAACGTGTTGGACAATCGCGTGCTGGCGGCGGATGTGGATGCAGCGGCGGCTGAGGTCAAAAACGGCATTGGATTGTCGGCGGCACTGAGCAAGGGCAAGCGATTTCCGCGGTTGGCGCTGCAGATGATGCAAGTGGGCGAAGAGTCCGGCGCGCTGGACAGCATGCTGCTCAAAACCGCAGATACGTTCGAACAGGAAACGTCGGTGGCGATGGATCGTCTGCTGGCGGCTTTGGTGCCGGCAGTGACCTTGGTGTTGGCGGTGGTGGTGGGCGTGGTGATCTTGTCGGTGCTGACGCCCATCTACGATCTCACCAATGTGGTGGGCTGAGGCCGCTAAACTTCAAATTCGTTCGGCATCCATGTCGGATGCTGCCTGGTTACGCAACTTCACATTTCGCGGATTGTTACTATGCGCAAGCGTCAATTTTCAGGATCGATGTCGAAAGCCGCACAGCGCGGATTTTCGCTCATCGAAATCATCGTGGTGGTGGTGCTGATTGGCGGCATCGTGGCGTTTGCCGCCTCACGCATCTTGGGGGGTGGTGATCGTGCCAAGGTCAAATTGACCCAGGCACAATTGCAAACCTTGGCCGAGAAAATTGACCAGTACAAAATGGATACCGGCGCACTGCCGCCCACGCTGGATGCGTTGGTGACCGCACCGGGGGGCACCCAGGGCTGGTTGGGGCCGTATGCCAAAACTGCAGATTTGAACGATGCCTGGATGCATCCGATGCTGTACAAGGTGCCGGGGGAAGGTAGGCCGTTTGATTTGGTCAGCTATGGCGCCGACGGCAAGCCGGGCGGCGATAGCGTGAACGCCGACCTCAAGTTCGACTAAGCCTGCCTGCGCAAGTATGCGAGTGAGCATGCGCCCGCAATTGCCCGTGCCCGGCTTTTCATTGCTGGAAATGCTGCTGGTGCTGGTATTGATTGCCGCTGCCACGCTGCTGGCAATGGCAGCATTCAGTGGCGGCCTGCGCGGTATCGAGTTGCGTTCGGCGGCCAAGGAGGTGGCCGCGCAGATGCGGTTTTCACGCGCCTTGGCGATTGCCAGCGGCCAACCACAGGATGTGATCATCGACCCAACCGCCCGCACCTGGCGCGCCGCCAAGGACCGGCACGGACAATTGCCCAGTGGTGGCGAGGTCGTATTCACCGGCGCGCGCGCCGCGCAATTGGGGATCACGGACAACCCTGCCGCACCACTCGGTGCGGTGCGGTTTTTTCCGGATGGTGCGGCTACCGGCGGCCGCTTGCGCTTGCAGGCCAACGGCGCAGGCTGGGATGTCGATGTGCGTTGGTTGACCGGCGAAGTGCAGTTGCAACGGGTGGGGTCTGCGCCATGATGCGGCGCGCTCAAACGGGGTTTACCTTGATCGAAATTTTGGTGGCGTTTGCGGTGTTGGCGCTGGCCCTGACGTTGCTATTAGGCACCTTGTCGGGGGCCAGCCGGCAAGTACGTCAAGGTGGCGATGCAGGGCGTGCGGGATTACTGGCGCAGTCGTTGCTGGAGGAGCGGCTGGTGTTGTTGCAGGCGCCACTGCAGCAGCAAGGTGAATTGGAAAACGGGCGCTACCACTGGCAGTTGGCCGTGACCCCTTGGCAAGACCCGCAACCGCGCCCGCGCGCTACCCCGCAAGATCCGTTCGCAGCGCGTTTGCTGCATGTGCAACTGGATATGCAATGGGGTGATGGCGGGCCGCAGCAGCAGCTGCATGTAGCGTCGTTGCGGCTGGTGTTGCCGCCCAAGTTGGAGCCTGGCCAGTGAGCCGGCACGCACATGGCTTTACCTTGCTGGAAGTCCTGCTGGCGGTGACTTTGCTGGCTGCCGCATTGGCCTTGGGGTTTGGTGTGGTGCGCGCCGCCGGGGCGACGGTGGCGCGCGGCGAACTGGTCAGCCAACGCAATGAACGCATGCGTGCGGTGTCCGAGTTCTTGCGGCAGCGCATCGGTGGTGCGCAGGGCATCGTGTTTGCATTCGATCAGCAAAGCGGGCGTTCGCTGCGGTTTGTGGGCGAGGCCAAGGCGGTGCGGTTTGTCGCGGATCTGCCGGATTATTTGGGCCGTGGCGGGCCGCATCTGCACGACTTGCAACTGCGCGATACAGGTAACGGCACGCAAGCATTGGAGGTGCTGTTCCGGTTGGTGCAAGCCGCGCAAGCGCGAGCGCCCACGCGCCCGCCCGAAGCACTGGTCGATGGCCTGACCCGGGTCGAATTTGCCTACAGAAGCTTGGGTGACGATGGCAAGCTGGGGCCGTGGCAGCCACAATGGGAAAACCCGGAAGCACTACCGATGCAGGTGCGTGTGCGGCTTGCTGATGCGCAAGGCGATTGGCCCGAGCTGGTGGTGTCGCTGCCGCAGGCTGGCAGTTATCTGGCCGGTGGTCGGAGCAAATCCTGATGGCCGGACACGCGACGATGCGCGGTGCTGCGCTGTTGATGGTGTTGTGGCTGGTCTTGCTGCTGGCAGGATTGGTGGCTGGGTATGCGCTGACGGCACGGGTGGAGTCGCTGCAGGGCAATGGCGTTGCGCGTACCTTGGTGGCGCGTGAAGCGGCACGGGCGGGGGTGGAATACGCCGCTGCACGCATGTTGGAACAAGACCCTGCACGGCGCTGGGCGGTGGATGGACGTGCCTACAAGATTGATTTTCAAGGCATTCCAGTAACTATTACGGTGCGCGATGAGGCGGCAAAGATCGACCTCAATGGCGCATCACTTGATCTCATCAGTCATTTATTGCAAGTCGTAGGTGAGCCGCGCGAGTCAGCCGACCGGCTGGCGGGTGCGGTGATCGATTGGCGCGATCCGGATAGTTTGACCCAGCCCGGCGGCGGTGCCGAAGACGCTGACTATCTGGGCGCCGGGCTGACCTGGGGGGCCAAAGATGCGCCGTTTGAATCGGTGGCTGAACTGGAACAGGTGTTGGGGATGCGCCCGGCGTTGTATGCCGCTGCGGCGCCGCATTTGACGATTTACACCGGGCAGGCTGCACCGGATGCCAATTTTGCCGATGCGGTGGTGCGCAAGGCGATGGGTCTGCCGGAAAAAGCCGCGCCCATCGACCCGGCAGCGCCCCCGTTACCTGGCAGCGGCACGTATAGTATTGATAGCCGTGCCCGGCTCACCGATGGGCGCAGCGCGCGTCTTTCGGTGGTGCTCAGAATGGGGGGCAGTGGATTGCCGGGTTCGACATACACAACGCTGCACTGGCAGGCGGGGGGAGTCACGCAGTGAGCGCACAACAGGCAAGGGGGGCGCTGCTTGCACAGTCCGGTTCGGGGCTGCGCGGGCTGCTGACTTGGTGGGGGCACAGTCTTGCCGCATGGTTGCCGGCGTCGCTGCGCCGCATCGTGGTGGCCGGTGACGAACGTCTGTGGCTGCAGCCGCAGGGTGATGACGTGCGCCTACTGCTGCAAGGAGACGCGGGTCCACGGGAATTGGCGAGCTTGCCCTTGCCACTCCCAGCCGGAAGCGATCCCTTGCAGCGGGTGTTGCATGAACGTGCGCGTGATCTGCCGCGCTGGCTGCAGTTGCCGGACACTGCCGGGTTGCGGCGAAGCCTGGTGCTACCGGCCGCCGCCCGCGAGCGGTTGCGTGAAGTCTTGAGCTTTGAAATTGAGCGGCAAACGCCGTTCGCAGCGACCGATGTCCTGTTTGCCGGGCGCCTGTTGCAAATTCGGGACGATGGCCAGTTGCACGTTGAGCTGGTGGTGTTGCCACGCACCCAGTTTGAGGCGACCTGCGCGCGCCTGGGCGGCATGGCACAGGGTTTGGCCGGAGTGGATTTAATCACCTCAAATGGGCAGCCATTGGGGGTCAACGTGCTGCCACCGGCATCGCGTGGCAAGCAGCACGACAGCTGGCGTTGGTGGAATCTGGGGCTGGCCGCTGTGGCGTTGTTGGCGATAGTGCTGGGAATGGCGCAATTGCTGGACAACCGGCGCGCCGCTGCCGCCACCTTGAAAACCCAGATGCAAGCGCGCGAGACGCAGGCGCGTGCCATTTCCAGCGAACGTCAACGACTGCTGGATACGGTGGAGGGTGAGACCTATCTGCGTGCCCAGCGCAATGATCGCCCGCCGGTAGTGGAGGTGATGCAGGCACTGGCGCAGCGCCTGCCCGATGGCACTTATTTGGAGAAATTGTCGATCGACGGCGATCAACTCAACGTCATCGGCTTGTCCAGCCAGGCCGCTGCACTGGTAGGCAAGCTGGAAGGCGCGCCGCAATGGACAACGCCAGCACTGAGCGGCGCGCTGCAGCAGGATCCGCGCACGCGCATGGATCGCTTTACGTTGGTGGCGCAGCTGGCCGGGAAACTTCCGGCAGCCGCATCCAGTCCTGCCGCCACATCCACCGCAGGAGAGCCGCGATGAGTCCGCTCATTCCCGCCAGGCGTGATCGTTGGTTGGCACTGGCCTTGTTGCTGGTGGTGTTGGGATTGCTTTGGTTGTTGCTGGTATCGCCGTTGTTTGGCCAGCCGCTGCAGCAAGTCAATGCCGAGCTCACCCAGTTGCAGACCCGCGATGCGCGCCTGCGCAGCCTGCTGGGGCAAAAAAACCTGGTTGAACAACGCTTGGCCGCACTGGCCGCCCGTGGCGGTGGTTCCGGGTTTTTGGTCGAACCCACCGCTGAGCTGGCGACC
The DNA here is from genome assembly GCF_937872235.1 of uncultured Thermomonas sp. Taxonomy (NCBI): domain Bacteria; kingdom Pseudomonadati; phylum Pseudomonadota; class Gammaproteobacteria; order Lysobacterales; family Lysobacteraceae; genus Thermomonas; species uncultured Thermomonas sp. The sequence continues at coordinate 7,622 of NZ_CALMPC010000064.1, read as the reverse complement.
GCCGGCTTGATCCAGCAATTGGAGCAAGTGGTCAGCGAGACCAGCCCGGGCAGCCGGGGTTGTGCGCTGGTCAACCGCACCCCCTTGGGCGATGAGGCGCAGAGTGGGCGCTACCGTCGAGTCACCGTGCAAGTGCGCCTGCGCTGCGGCAATGCGGAAACCTTGGCGGTGCTGCACGCCTTGCAATCAGCGCGCCCGTATTTGTTCATCGACAGCCTATCGATTACCGCGCAACGCTATTTCGCAGTGCCCGGAAGCGGGCAACCGCAGGAAGGTGGGCTGGATGTGAACTTCAACTTGTACGGCTATCTGCGCCCCGGTCCTGGAGGTGCACATGGCCGTTGAGCAAGGCGGGCTGCAGCGCTTCCTGCGGGCCGGGCCATTGACGTGGGTGCTGGCTGCGGTGTGCGGCTGGGCGCTGTTGTTTTGGCTGGGAAGCATGCTGGGCTTGGGTGGGCGCACGGGCGAGCTGCCGCCGTTGCCGGCGGAGGCCTTGCCATCACCCGCGGCAATGGTGCCGGATCGGATCGGGCCAATGGCGCAATACGATGAGGCGGCGTCGCGGCCGCTGTTTACCGAAGATCGCAAGCCGCGGGCATTCTTGGCCACCGCCCCCGACGAGGGCGAAGCAGGGGCCAATAGTTCGATGAACTTCATCCTTACCGGGGTATTGATCAGCCCCAGTGTGCAGTTGGCTATCTTGCAGCCCAGCGGCGGCGGCAACTCGCAGCGGGTGCGGGTGGGGAGTGCGCCGGATGGTGCCGCAGGCTGGCGCTTGCAGGAAGTACAGCCACGCCGCGCAATTTTCGAAGGACCGGGCGGGCAAATGACGCTGGATCTGCGCACTTTTGGTGTCGCCGGGACACCGGCAGGTGCAACCAAGGTCGCTGCGGAAGCTGCATCAGCTGCGGCTGATGCCGCGGCGGCCGGCCCGCCGCTGCCGCCACCGACGCCAGATGAATCCCGTCGCATTGATGAAATTCGCAAGCGCATCGAAGCCCGCCGCGCGCAATTGCAACAACACAATCCGGCCCCGCCACCGCGTGCGCCAGCCAACTCCACAACCAGCATTACCCATGCACCTGCCAGTGCCGGCCCGGTACTGCAGGAGGTAAAAGAATGATGCAAACCCATGCCATGACCCGGACGTTTCAGCCCATGACTGCGCGCACGTTAACGATTTCCCTGTTGGTCGGCACATTGGCTGCCTGTGCCAGCGTCCCGCAGCCGCAGTTACACCGCACCCAACGCAGCGCGCAGGCACAAGATGCCAATGCTGGCAGCGGCGATGTCCGCAAGGAAATCTTGCAGGAATTGGGGAGTGACGGCCCGCAGCCAGTGATCCGGCGCGGCAATGGGGGCGTCATCAATCAAAAAGTCGCCAGTGCGCCGCCGCCCTCGCTGGCCAGCAGCGGGCAGGCCAGCTTCAATTTCGAAGGTGAATCGTTGCAGGCGGTGGTCAAAGCCATTCTCGGTGACATGCTCGGCCAGAGCTACAGCATTGCCCCCGGCGTGCAGGGGACGGTGACCGTGGCCACCCAGAAGCCGGTCGGTGCCGCCGGTGCGCTGAGTCTGTTGGATCAGGTATTAGCGCAAAACAACGCGCGCATGGTGTACAGCGATGGCCGCTACAACATCGTGACTGCCGATCAGGCATTGCAAAATGGTGCAGCGCTGCGCACCGGCTCGCCGGCAACCGCGCGCGGTTTTGAATCACGCGTGGTGCCATTGCGTTTTGTCTCGGCTACCGAGATGGAGAAAATTCTCAAGCCGTACGCACGCCAAGGCTCGATCGTCACAGTGGATGGCGCCCGCAACCTGATCACCATTGCCGGTACTCGCGCCGAGCTGGAAAACTACCTGCGCACCATTCAGGTGTTCGATGTGGACTGGATGTCCAGCATGTCGGTGGGTGTGTTTCCCCTGCAGTCGGGCAAAGCCACCGATGTGGTGCAAGACCTGGAGCGCGTGTTCGGTGAACAGGGCAAGACTCCGGTCGCAGGCATGTTCCGGTTCATGCCGCTGGAAGCGACCAATTCGGTGATGGTGATCACTGCGCAGCCCAGTTATCTGGATGAAATCCACCAGTGGATCGACCGCATCGAAGGTGGCAGCGGCGATGGCCGGTTGTTCTCCTACGAATTGAAATACATCAAGGCGCGCGATCTGGCCGATCGCCTGTCGGAAGTGTTTGGTGGCAAAGGGGGATCGCAAAACGAAGATGCAAACGCCTCGCTGATGCCGGGCGTGCAGGGCAGCGAATTGCGCGATGGCAACAGCGACGACCGTTCCGGGTTGTCATCCACTGGTGCCGGTGGGGCTGGGCTTGGCCAAGGCGGCAGCCTGCCGCAGTCGCGTGGCGGCAATGGCCGGGTGACGCTGAAGGTAGGCGGTGCCGAAGTCGGCGTGTCGGCCGTGGAAGACACCAACTCGCTGCTGGTGCGCGCCAGCGCGGCGCAATGGAAGTCGATCCGCGAAGTCATTGATCGCCTCGATGTGATGCCGATGCAAGTGCAGATCGAAGCGCAAGTCATCAGCGTGGCGTTGAAGGGCGATTTGCAATACGGCGTGAGCTGGTTCTTCGATCATGCGGTGAATTCCAATGCCGCCGGCAATCTGCCGTATCCGACCGGGCGTAACAGTTGGGGCAGCTATTCCGGTGGCATCAATCCGATGAGCAATGGCGGTGGCAACTTGCTCAGTTGGACCTTCCTTGGCAAAAATGCTGCCGCCATCGTCAGTGCCTTGGACAGTGTGACCGATGTGCGCACCTTGTCTTCCCCATCGGTATTGGCGCAGAACAATCGCGAGGCCACCCTCAATGTTGGCCAGAGGATTCCGATTGCGTCGGTCAGCTTCAATCCGAGCGGTGGCAACAGCAATGGCACCTATAGCCAAGTGCAATATTTGGACACCGGCATCATCCTCAAGGTGCGCCCGCGGATTACCCGCGATGGCATGGTGTTCCTCGATATCGTGCAGGAAGTCAGCAAGCCGGCTGGCGTTGCGGATATTCAAGGCAATGTGCGCATCGATACCAGCAAGGTCACCACCAGTGCAGTGGCCCCCAGCGGTGACACCATCATGCTGGCCGGTCTGATTGCCGATGGCAGTCAGAAAGGCTCTATGGGTGTGCCAGGGTTGAGCCGGATTCCGATCATCGGTGGCCTGTTCGGCCAGCAGAATAACGGCAAGACACGTGACGAACTGGTGGTGCTGATTACCCCCACCGTGGTGCGCAATCCGCTGGAGGCACGCAACTTGACCGACGAATACGGGCGTCGTTTCCGCGCACTTGATCCAATCTATAACCCGAAGAAAAAGTGAACCAAGCGGGCGCGTCTTGGCCAGTGATCCTGGTGCCGGTCGGCACCAATGAGGACGCGTTGGATGGCTGTTTGGCAGCACTGGATGCCGGCACACCGCACGGTACCCGGGTGTGGCTGGCGGATGATGCGCAAGCCGGCCCACGCGGGCTTGCGTTGATCCGGCATTGGCTGGGCACAACGCGCTTGCAAGCCGCGCATACCCGGCGCAGCCAGCCCTTGGGCGAAGCGGCGCATCTGCAACAAGCCTTGCAGGCCTGTGGCAATGCCGACGTGGTGGTGCTGGCCAGTGATGCACGCCCGGTACCCGGCTGGCTGACGCAATTGGCTGCGTGTTTGGCCAGCGATGCCGCCATCGCCACGGCAACCCCCTGGTGCAATGCCGGCGAAGTCGCGGCGTGGCCACGGATTGGCGAAATCGTAGTGCTACCCGATGCCCTTGGTCGTTTGGCCGACGCCTGCGCCCATCTGCCTGCCGACTACCCGCCGCTGCCCTCGGCGGTGGCGCATGCGGTATTGCTGCGTGGATTGGCGCGCGTTGCAGCCGGCGGTGTGGATGGCGTCAGCTATCAGTCCTGGTATGCGGCGTTGATTGATTTATCGCTGCGCATGGCGGGGCTGGGTGGGCGCAATGTGTTGTGCGATAACGCATTCGTGTTGCGTGATGCCGAGAGTGCGCCGCAGACCGGCGATCTTGACGCATTGGCTGTGCGCTGGCCGGCATGGCATGCACGGCTGGCCGACTGTCTGATGCACGACCCCTTGCTGCCACAGCGGCAGCGGCTGCAACAAGCATTGCAAGCCGCCGAACGCGTGCCACCGCAACCGGATTTGTTCGTGACGCCATGACCCTGGCTAGCCGCGCCGACATTGCCGTCATCGTGGTGGCCTACAACAGCGAAGCCACGATCGAACCCTGCCTGCAGCGGTTGCGGGCCGCAGAAGGGGTTGCCGAGGTGCGCGTGGTTGACAATAACTCCAGTGACAGCACGCTCGACATCGTGCAGCGGCACGCATTGGCCGACCCGCGTCTGCGTTTCATCGCCAACCCCGACAATCCCGGGTTTGCCGTGGCCTGCAACCAAGGTGCCGCCACTAGCCATGCGCCGTGGCTGGCGTTCGTCAACCCGGATTGCTTTGTGGAGGCCGACACCTTGGCGCATTTGCGTGCCGCCGCCAGTGCAGTGGGGGGCGGCTTGGTGGGGGCTGCGTTGTGTGACGAAGACGGCGTGTGGGATGCCGCCGCGCGCCGACGCGATCCGCAATTTGCGGCGATGTTGCGTTCATCGCGCGCACGCAATCTCAGCCTGCCGCGTGATGCAGCACAAGCGTTGCAACCGGTGGATGCCGTGTCCGGCGCATTGATGGTGTTGCCGCGTGTCGTGTTCGAACGGATGGATGGGTTTGATGCTGGCTACCGCCTGCACGCAGAAGATCTGGATCTATGCCGGCGCGTGCGTGCAGCCGGCGCGCAGGTGGTTTGCGCCAATGCGGTGCGCGTGGTGCATGTCCGCGGCGTGTCTTCGCGTGCGCGCCCAGTCTTTGTTGAATGGCACAAGCACCGTGGACTGTGGCGTTATTTTTGCAAGTTCGAGGCCAGTCAATGCGGGATGGTGACCCGCATGGCGGTGTTTGCGATGATTTGGGGTCGATTCCCGTTTGCGGTGTTGCGCGCCGCGCTACACCGGTAGGGGCAGCCCATGGCTGCGACTGTCATGCCAAGGACGGTCGCGCGCAGGGCGCGCTCCGGCAGGTTGTGAGAGTACGATCAACGCCAACGATTGATGGTATCGCGCAGCTCGCGCGCGGCGTCAGCGGCTGCTTCGGCATAGCCTTCGCCTTGCGAGGCGTACAGGATGCCGCGTGAGGAATTGATCATCAGCCCGGTACCGTCGGCGGTCTTGCCATTGTTCACCACCGCTTCGACATCACCGCCCTGTGCGCCGATGCCCGGAATCAGCAGTGGCATGTCACCGACGAGGTTGCGAATGACCTTCAGTTCTTGCGGGAAGGTGGCCCCCACCACCAGCGCGCAATTGCCATCGCCGTTCCACTCGTCGGCAATGGTGCGGGCGATGAGCTGGTACAGCGGCTGGCCATCGATCAGCAGTTCCTGGAAATCACGCGCACCGGGGTTGGAGGTGTGACACAGGAACACGCAGCCACGGTCGTTGTAATCCAGAAACGGTTGCGCGGAATCCTTGCCCATGTATGGATTCAGCGTTACCGCATCGGCGCCGAAGCGCTCGAACGCCTCGCAGGCATACTGCTGCGCGGTGCTGCCGATATCGCCGCGCTTGGCGTCCAGGATCACCGGCACATCCGGGTGTTCCGCATTGATATGTGCGATCAAGCGCTGCAATGCCGCCTCGCCATGGTTGTGCGCGGCGAAATACGCAATTTGCGGTTTGAACGCACAAGCGTATTGCGCGGTGGCATCGACAATGTCGCGACAAAACGCGAAAAGCGCGTCGTCGTCATCCACAAAGCAATCCGGGAATTTGGCCGGATCCGGGTCAAGGCCCACGCAGACCAGGGTGTCGGCCTGCTGCCAACGGGTGCGCAGTTTCTGGATAAAGGTCATGGCGGGTTGCTCCTGCATGCAAAGACGCCCACGTTGCCGTGGGCGTCCGGTCATTACTTCAGCGCCTTGAACCGCAAGCGCTTCGGGCCGGCGTCGTCACCCATGCGGCGGCGCTTGTCTTCCTCGTATTCGCGGTAATTGCCCTGGAAGAACTCCACGTGCGAGTCGCCTTCGAAGGCGAGGATGTGGGTGGCGATGCGGTCGAGGAACCAGCGGTCATGCGAAATGACGAAGGTGTTGCCGGGGAATTCCAGCAGCGCATCTTCCAGCGCACGCAGGGTTTCGATGTCCAGATCGTTCGACGGTTCGTCGAGCAGCAGCACATTACCGCCCTGCAACAGGGTCTTGGCCATGTGCAGGCGGCCACGCTCACCCCCGGAGAGCGTGCCGACCAATTTCTGCTGGTCCTGGCCCTTGAAGTTGAAACGGCCGATGTAGGCGCGGGACTGGATTTCCACGCCATTGATATTGAGGATATCGCGCCCGCCCGACACTTCCTGAAACACGGTGTGGTCGCCTTCCAGTGCGCCACGGCTCTGGTCCACATATGCAAGATTGACGGTGGGGCCGATGTTGATCGAGCCCGAATCCGGCTTTTCTTGCCCGGTGATCATCTTGAACAGGGTGGATTTGCCGGCACCGTTGGGGCCGATGATGCCAACGATGGCGCCCGGCGGCACGATCATCGACAAATCATCAATCAACAGGCGGTCACCAAACGTTTTCGACACGCCCTTGAACTCAATCACCGAGTTGCCCAAACGCTCGCCAGGTGGAATGAAGATTTCATTGGTCTCGTTGCGGCGCTGGTAGTCGACGGCTTGCAATTCGTCCAGGCGCGCCAAACGCGCCTTGCCCTTGCTGCGGCCGCCCTTGGCGTTTTGCCGCGCCCATTCCAGTTCTTTTTGAATGGCTTTTTGGCGCGATTTTTCCTGATTGTCTTCCTGCTTCAGGCGCTCGTCTTTCTGGGTCAGCCAGTCGGTGTAATTGCCCTTCCACGGAATGCCACGGCCGCGATCGAGTTCCAGAATCCACTCGGCGGCGTTGTCGAGGAAGTAGCGATCATGGGTGACCGCCACTACGGTGCCGGTATAGCGGTGCAGGAACTGTTCCAGCCATTCGACGGATTCGGCGTCGAGGTGGTTGGTGGGTTCGTCGAGCAGCAGCATGTCGGGTTTTTGCAGCAGCAGGCGGCACAGCGCCACACGGCGTTTTTCACCACCGGACAGCTTGCCAACGATGGCATCCCACGGCGGCAGGCGCAGCGCGTCGGCGGCCACTTCCAGCTGATTTTCCAAGGTGTGTGCATCACCTGCGGCGAGGATGGCTTCCAGGCGTTCCTGCTCCTTCGCCAAGGCGTCAAAGTCGGCGCCCTCCTCGGCGTAGGCGGCATAGACCTCGTCCAGCCGGGCCTGCGCCTGCAGCACTTCGCCCACGCCTTCTTCCACCGCTTGCCGCACCGTGTGCTCGGGGTTGAGTTCCGGTTCCTGCGCCAGATAGCCCACCTTGATGCCGGCTTGTGGGCGCGCCTCGCCTTCGAAATCCTTGTCCACCCCAGCCATGATTTTCAGCACGGTGGATTTGCCGGAGCCATTCAGGCCCAGCAGGCCGATCTTGGCACCCGGGAAAAACGAGAGCGAGATGTCCTTGATGATCTGCCGCTTGGGCGGAACCATCTTGGACACGCGGTTCATGGTGTAGATGTATTGCGA